>JAHDBW010000145.1:0-5493 GCA_020630175.1 Anaerolineales bacterium | reverse complement strand
CGGGAGAGGCTAGGTGAGGGAGAAATCACAATCCACTCACATCTCATCTCAATTACCTACATCGCCAACACAACACATTAACCAATATTCAATGTCAGACAATATTTCGCGTATCAAATATTTCAATATCAAAAACATGACCAGCCCAAACGTGCTGCGACATGCGCAGGCTATTTTTGAAAAGCGTGCGGTTGAAATTGTGCACCTCGATCAAAGTGCAGCCCAGCTGCGCATTCGCACGAGTCAAGGCATTACGCTTTACATTGATATTGGCATTAAGAGTGGCGCGCTCAATGCAAAATGCTCCTGCCCGCGCGGATCTTGGGATATTTGTGAACATCAGGCCGCGTCAATTTTGCACCTGACAGCCCACTTTGACGGCAAAGTCCCCGGTGTAAAGCAACAGCCCGCTTGGCAAAAGTCCATTCGTAAATCGCTAGACGTTAAGCACATTGATGATGTCTCTACATCCTTCAATCAAACGCCCTACTGGCTATTTTTTGCACTGAGCTACAGTCGCACCTCAACTGACATCGTCCCGTATACGATTTTGAAAACGCGCCTGCCGTTTGGCTACGCGTCAGAACGGACTAGCACTGCCGATTCGATTGCGTTTATTGCTGAAAACAAAGAACTGCTAGAAGATGCGCAGCCTGTTAGCCGCCAATTGCTGGTCAACAAGTGCCTCAATGCAAATAAAGAATTGGTTACGGTTGCCAATTTACTTTGGCGCTACCGTTCGGCAACGCGTTACTCGCACTCCGGTCGTGAATCGTCGTTGTCTGACTATTTAGAGTTGCTCGCCACGCACAACGCGCCTATGGTCTTAGCCCCCTACAAGCGCTATGAGCCAACGCTTAGTGATGTGGCTTACTTCATTTCGGAACCGTCAACGCTACAGCTCAAACTGCAAGAAGGCGCAGACGGCCTCACGCTCAAGCCGCAAATTGAAAATCAAGGCGATGTCATCTCTGACTTTACTGATGACGCCATCACCGTCTTGTTAGAAGATCCAGTTTGGTTGCTAGCAGGCAACAATATTACCCGCGTGGAGCAGCACATTGGCCCCAGCTTCTTAGCCAGCCTAAAGAACTTAGCGGGAGTGACTGTCCCGAAGGACTCAGAAGAGGTCTTTCTACGCAGCTACCTGCCGCAATTTATCGACTCGTTAGATATTGTTGGCGACCGCATCCAGCGCACCAAGGTTGAAGACGCTGACCCGAAGCCGCAGTTACGCTTGGCCGAAGAAAACGGCGATCTCAGCATCACCTTGCATTTTGACTATGAAGGGCACACCGTGCCGTTTAGCAAAAGCGCCGAGCAACATGTGGTTGAAATTGATCCCGGTGATACGTGGCACTTGGTCAGCATTACGCGCAATTTAGATCTTGAAGCCGACTGGCAAGCCGTTGCGACCACGGCAAAAACAGGTCTCAAGCGCCCTACCAAAGGCATGGCCGACAACGCCTTTCTGTTACGCTCCAACGTCACGCCCGTCGATTTTCTGCTGTATAAGACCCCAAAACTAATTGAAGCCGGGTATGCGATCTTTGGCGAAGAAACGCTTAAGAGCGTCAAGGTCAATCGCAGCACGCCGAGCATGTCGCTTAACGTCTCTTCCGGCATCGATTGGTTCGATATTGTGCCGCTAATTGCCTTTGGCGATGCGACAGTAGCCCTGAAAGACATCCGCAAAGCGTTCAAAGAAAAGCAGCGCTTTGTAAAACTTTCTGATGGTTCGATTGGTGAGCTGCCCGCTGAATGGCTCGACAAATACAAGTATCTGTTTGGGCTGGGCGAAGAAGGCGAAGACACCATTCGGCTCCAAAATCATCACCTCACGCTGATTGATCAGATGCTAGAGCATGTTGATGCGCTGGAAGTTGATCAGGCCTACAAAGAGCGTTTAGCCCGCCTGCAAAACTTTGCCGGCATTGCAGAACAACCGTTGCCCGCTGGGTTTGTTGGCGATCTGCGGCCATACCAAAAATCTGGTTACGACTGGCTCCACTTCTTGCATGACTTTGGCTTTGGCGGCTGTCTGGCTGATGATATGGGTCTGGGTAAGACCGTGCAAGTGCTCACGTTCTTGCAAAGCCTGCGGGAAGCTAAGCAGATTGAACGCGCTGACCTGATTGTGGTGCCAAAATCGCTGCTGATCAACTGGGAACGCGAAGCCCAGAAGTTCACGCCAAATCTCAAGCTCAACGTTTATTTTGGCCCAAGCCGTGACAAAGATCTGACTAAATTTGACCAATACGATGTGATCGTGACCACGTATGGCACCATGCGCAGTGATATCTCGTTATTTGCAGATTATGTCTTCAACTATGTGGTGCTAGACGAATCGCAAGCCATCAAAACGCCCACCTCGCAAGTGTCAAAGGCTGCGCGCCTGATGCGCAGTCATCATCGCCTTGTAATGACCGGGACACCCGTTGAAAACTCGACCTTTGAATTATGGTCGCAATTCGCGTTTCTCAATCCGGGCTTATTGGGATCGGTGCAGTATTTCAAAAGCGAATTTGCCTCGCCCATTGAACGTGACCGCAATGATGACGCCGCTGAAACGCTACGCCGCATGGTGTTCCCGTTCATTTTGCGTCGTACCAAAGACCAAGTCGCAAAAGACTTACCGCCGCGCACCGAACGCATTCTGTATGTCGATATGGAACCGCAACAGCGCCAGTATTACGACACGCTGCGCAACAACTATCGGTCTGAATTGCTGAATGTCATCCAAACCGAGGGCATGAACAAAGCGCGCTTCAAAATTCTAGAAGGGCTGTTGCGGTTGCGCCAAAGCTGCAACCACCCCAAGCTGGTTACCAATGGCTATCAGGGCGACTCTGGCAAGCTATTGAGCGTGATCAACACCATGGAAACGCTGCGTGAAGAAGGCCATAAGGCGCTGGTGTTCTCGCAATTTGTGGGCACCTTGGCCTTATTAGAAGCCGAATTGCAAAAGCGCAATATCCGCTACAGCTATTTGGACGGCCAAACCACCAAGCGCCAAGACGTTGTGGATGAGTTCCAAACCAATGATGATATTGGGTTCTTCCTCATTAGCCTCAAAGCGGGCGGCGTCGGGCTCAACCTGACCGCAGCCGATTACGTGCTGCACGTTGATCCGTGGTGGAATCCAGCCGCCGAACAACAAGCCACCGACCGCACGCACCGCATTGGGCAAGACAAGCCGGTGTTTGTGTATAAGTTCATCACCAAAGACTCGGTTGAAGAGAAAATTTTAGAACTCCAAGAAAGCAAACGTGCCCTTGTTGAGCAGCTTGTGACGGCAGACCAAAACTTCTTCAAAACGCTCACGCCGGAAGATGTGCAGGTGTTGTTTCAGTAGGGCTAATTCGTAAGGGGTAATGCGTATTTTGGTGCTTTTATCTACGTGAGAGACGGTTAGTCACTTTGAGTCAGGGGTCAGTAGATAGAAGAAAAAATTTAACGCGGATAGGGAGGAACGCTGATCAAACAATATCAGCGTTCCTCCCTATCCGCGTTTTTAATTCTTAACACATTTACTATAGACAGATTTTCAATTTGAGCAGCATTTATAATCGCTCTATGCCTAATTCATACCTCACGCCACTTCTTGATAACTTACGAGCCAACATTGTGCCGGAGAACATTCCCGCGATGAAGGCCTATATGCGTGGGCAGTTTGACTATTTGGGGATCAAGACACCGCAGCGCAAGGCGTTGTACAAAGCCCATAAACAGGCACACGGCCTGCCGCCGATTGCTGACGTTGAAATGCATATTCGCACGCTTTGGGCGCAACCAGAGCGCGAATTTCAACATGTTGCCTTGCAGTTACTGTTTGATACGCGTAAACACCACCCCGCCGACTTTGCCCAGCTTTTTGAAGATATCACCCTCGAAAAACCGTGGTGGGATACCATCGACTTTATCTCCTCACATCACGTTGCCGAACTCTGGCGACGCATGCCAGATGTAAAGGCCGAATGGCTGCCTAAATGGCGTACTTCAGATAATTTCTGGCTGCGGCGCGTTTGTTTGCTGCATCAATTACGTTACAAAGATCAAATGGATGAAGCGTTGCTATTTGCGTTGGTAGAAGAAAATCTTGGCTCAACTGAGTTCTTTATCAACAAAGCCATCGGATGGGCATTGCGAGAGTATTCGAAGTTTGAACCAGAGCGACTACAGACGTTTGTGGCGGAGACTGCGTTAGCGCCGTTGAGTCAGCGTGAAGCGTTGAAGTGGATTGAGAGAAAGAGGAAGTAGATTATGAAATCATTTGAATTCAATGGCGATTGGGAATTTGAATATCGGTTCGACGCATTTGCAGGATTGCAGAGTCGTAGAGGCTCATATACTAGTCAAAACAGCAAAGATGTTAGCGATGGAACAGTGCGAGTTGTTATACAAGATGCCAGAAATAATGATCCGGATCCATTCCCTGCTCAACTTGCAGCAATTGAATATATCCAAAATAACGCTCAAACTATTCAGCATAGTGTTTTGGAAAGTGTCAAAGCCGAGTATTTAAAGCAGAAAACACAATGGGAAAGCGAGGATTGGTTCCCAATTTTATCTGATGAAAATTTGACATCGGAACTCAAGAACGAATTTGGAGTAGGTAACGTTTTCATACATTACTCCGAAAAAGATAAGATCGCAACATTTGGACTCGAGTGTGGTTGCTCTTGGGACGAAGAACATGGTGTTGGACTTTCAATGCATAAAGATACCGTATTTGAGGTTGGATATGCAGATACAGCTTTTAGTATAGATAGCCGAACACCTGGAATAACTCTCAGTCTTTCAAAAGATTTTCCTCTTTTGGAAGATGGATACAACGTAAAACCAAATTTTCACAATCCTCATCCTAAATACAGTAAGTTAAAACCTTGGCAAGCAGAAGTTAATAAACATTTTGATTACTATCTTGTCTCAAGGCGATTTACTGATGAATTTGTACAGCGTGTGGAGAATGGAGAGGCGGATGTTAACGGCAAGGCAATTTACGGCCTCCCATTAATTCTTGAAGCCGCATCAGGTAATAACAGCGAACTTGTTAAATATATGATCCAACGAGGAGCTGAAGCATGCACAGGTGTGATTACTAAAGCATGTCATTATCGCAACTTTGAACTCATTAATTTCTTACTCTTGCAAGGCTATAACATTAATGAACAACACCATAACAGGAAAACTCTGCTGGACGAAGTTCAATGGCACGGTTTGTATGACTCACCACTAACAAACAAAGTTAATAATGAAGCTGAATTTGATACTTACATTGCGTGGTTGCGAAGCTTAGGAGCATTAACACGCAAAGAATTAGAGCAACAAGCGCAAGAACCATCAATACCGACTAGCCCACCCCACCCTGAATCGAAATCCTCATTTTGGCAACGCTTATTTCAATGGTTAAAATAAAAAGCGGCTGGTTTTGCAACCAGCCGCTTTCACTTGAACAGTCTAATGCACCATCACCGGATCTTTGATCGCACC
>JAHDBW010000144.1 GCA_020630175.1 Anaerolineales bacterium | reverse complement strand
CGTTGGCACTACAGTGTTCGTTGCTGTTGGTGCTACTGTATTTATTGCTGTCGGTATACTCGATGTTGGGATTTCAGGGGCAGCAACGGTCGCGATTTGAGCCACTACGGTTGGTGTTTCAACCATTGGCGTTGTTTCTATAGTGGTTTCAGTTGTTGGTGTAATTTGCGCGGCAGGTGGTGCTTCGCTAGTAGGCGTTACAACTACCGGCTGTGCGGTTGGATCAATTGGCGTAACCGTCGGGGCTGTTGTTGGCTCCACCTCTGACAAGAACGTAACAGCCTCTTCGGTCAATGTTTCTGTGGCTAATTCAGGCAAAAATCCACCCGTAACAGGGATCACAAACTCTTCAAACAAAGTTGGTAATGACATCCCACTTGCCAGCAAAACAGGCTCTTCCGCTAAGCGGATTCCCATAACTTCAAAAAATAGCTGGCCATCCTCAATCATCGGTTGAATTTTCAAGGTTGCCCAAAGGCTGTCCGTATCTGCCGGATAGTAATGATCTACAGACAAGATCCCCGCGCCACACCCACACATGTCATCGCGAACAATTAGTCCAGCGCTGTGTTCATAATTCCGGGTAATTTCTTGGTCAGCTTCAAAAAACACGCTAAGGTGCCGATCCATTTCAAGTACGTCAGAGTCCACCAAGCGGTTATCAGACTGCATAGGCAGCGTGGCACCCATCTGATGAAGAGGGCCAAATTCCGTATAATCAGCTGGGTTGTCAAAGCGGGCTTCGTAGATGCCGTCTGGTCTCAGGCCATTGGCAACATTTTCATCATTGAAATAGTAAAAGCCGCCTAGGTCAGTGCGTGTTTCAGCAATTTTTTGAGGTACATCACCATTAGTAAGGTCGTACAGGCTTACGGTTACATCTGGAATAGACCAATCTGTCATATCTTGAATGCCATCTGCATCACGATCAAACCAAATGCGGCTGCCAATTTCAACAGCAGAATCTTCATCTTGAATCGCAGGGCGGATTTCTTGAGGTAATGCCCCGACAACCTCACCATAAAGCGGATTGTATGTCTCAAGCGCCTCAGCCCCACAAACACAACCAAAATTCATCCCAAACTGTAGTCCAGTTGAAAAGATGGCATTCCGATTTTGAGCTTCAATATAAATTGTTGGATATCCAGCTGTCTCAATTGCATCATTGTGTTCATCTAGAACAGGAACTGTAATTAAGTCAGAGAGGTTGCTATCGTACCAATAGTTTTCTTGGTCTTGTTCAAAGCCTAACGGAGTACCCCAGCGGTAATCTTCAGGGTTGTCTAGGCGTAACGCATATTGTTGGTTTGGATCTAGTGTTGTTGTAAATGCAAAGCGACCTTCTAAATCAGAGATAGTGCTGTCTACCTTAGTAAGATCACCATTCAATTCAACCGCATATAAATTTACGGTTACCCCAGTAATAGACCATTCCCCCTCATCTTGAATGCCATCTGCATCTAAATCAAGCCAAATGCGATTAACATTATCTAAAGGATTCTGGGCAAGTGTTACCGCGAGGAACGTCCCTAACAATACAAATAATAGAAATACAAGAATAGAAAGCGCAATGTGGCGCTTAGAACCGATTTTGATCATACCAACCTTTACTTTGCCAATACCAATAGCAACTACATACCTTTATATAAACAGAATAGTCTAAAGGTAAGGCAAGATTGATTAAGGTTTAATTGAGGCTTAAAACACTACCCAAATAACCAAAGTAATATTTTTATACGGCATTCATACATCTATAACAAAAAAACAACAGCTCACACTATTTTGGGCACAGATATGGCATAGCGATAAATGCCTGCTCCTATCCATATCTATATTCAAATTCAACATTTCAATTGCATCTATTTTTGTGACACATTCTCTGGTCAGCGCTGCGCTTGCTCCCTATACTTAACCGCATACTGCTATGACCACTGATATTTGGATCTTAATTGGCGTTTTGGGTGCGGCCATCGTCTTGCTGGCCACAGATCGGCTGCGCATGGACATCGTGTCCCTGCTGGCCTTGTTGAGTTTAGTCATCGTCGGCATTATTCCTGCTGAAGATGCCTTTACAGGGTTCGCCAACCCGGCAGTCATTACCGTTATTGCCGTGTTTGTCATGAGCCAAGGCGTGGTAGAAAGTGGCATTGCCACCACGCTGGGCAACTGGATGGTACGCGTCTCGCGCAATTCGGCGCGCTTATTTTTAGGCGTCCTGATGATTACCGTCGCGCTCATGTCTGCGGTGATGAACAACATCGGCGCTGTCGCCATTATGATGCCCGCCGTTATTTCTGGCGCGCATGCGCTCAAAGAATCACCGTCCAAGTTCCTCATGCCGTTGGCCTTTGCCAGCCTCATTGGCGGCAACCTCACGCTGATTGGCACACCGTCTAACTTACTCGGCTCTAGCTTGTTGGCGGCCCAAGGCTACACCCCATTGGGCTTGTTAGACTTTGCACCAACCGGTCTGTTTGCCGTGCTCGGCGGCCTGACTTATATGGCGTTCTGGGGCTATCGCTTGGTGCCAATTCGCGTGCCGCAAGGGGCTGTGGATGAAGAGTTCGCGCTAGAGAATTTCGTGGGCGAGTTCCGCGTGATGAGCGGTGCGTCTATCCTCAACACGCCGCTGGATGACTTACACCTAACCGAACGCCACGGCCTCACGGTCATTCAGAATCAGCGCTTCCCGTCTGGGGCCGTCAAAGGGCGCGACACGTTACAAGCGGATGATGTGGTTTTATTGCAAGGCGCAAAGGCCGATTTGCTCGCCGCCCGTAAATTGGGCTTCGTGCCAACCGATTTGTATCAATCCACAGGTAAGCTGTTTGCCCAAGGCGATTATGCGCTGATGCAATTAGTGGTGGCGCAACGGGCATCGATTACGGGCAAAACCTTGCAGGCCTTGCGCTTCCGCAATACGTTTGGGGTGTCTGTCATTGCCATTCGGCACGCCAATTTGGTGCGCGCCACGTCAATGGCAACCGCGCCCTTGGCTTCCGGCGATACGCTGCTGGTAGATGGCCCAAAGACGAACTTGGCGCGGTTTCGTAATAATCGCGATTTTATTGTGCTGGAAACGCCCACCCTGCCGTCTAAAACGCGGCGGCGGCGCACGGCCTTTATTTTGGGCAGCGCCCTGCTGTTGATTGTGCTCGGTGTGTTTCCCGCAGCCATCGGCATGACGATTGGGGCCGTCGCGATGTTGCTCACGCACTGCGTCACCCCCACGCGCGTGTACGACTCTATCGATTGGCGGATTGTGGTGCTGATTGGGGCCTTCTTACCGATTGGGGCGGCCATCGAGCAAACGGGCACGGCCGCCTTGCTCGCCGAGCAACTGTTGCGCTTCGTGGGGGCCGAGACGCCGCTCTTGGCGCTGGCCTTGGTGTTTAGCCTCACCGCCGCGCTCACGATGGTCATCTCTAACACCGCAGCCACCGTGCTTTTAGTGCCGCTGGCAATAGATCTGGCCGTTGGGATTGGTGCAAGTCCCTATCCGTTTGTGATGGGCGTTATTATGGCCGCATCAATGTCCTTTCTGACGCCGATTGCGCATCAGGTCAACATTTTGGTGATGGGGGCTGGGGGGTACAAATTCACGGACTATGCCAAGGTCGGCATTTGGCTCAACGTCATTATTTTATTGATCGCCCTGCTAACTATTCCATTATTTTGGCCGTTTTACAGCTAGCAAGATTCAAAAAGGCCGCGCAACTTGCACGGCCTGTGTGTTTCAACTCAAGCGCTAGCCTTAGGCGGGCTATGTTATGCACTATCCTCAAAGGTATACACCGCAACGCTGTTTTTGGTACGCTTCGCAACGTACATTGCTTTGTCGGCAGCCCCAATAAGCGCCTCGATTGTTAGCCCAGCGTCTGGTGCTTCAGCAACGCCAATAGAAAGGGTAATGCCAAGGTCTAAGTCTTGAACGGCCTCTTTCAACCGGACTGCATTCGCATGCGCTGCCGTTTTGGTTGTCATGGGCTGCAACAAAATAAATTCATCGCCCCCATAGCGTCCAAATATGTCGCTTTTACGAATGTTGGCATTGATTAACGCGGTTACCTCTTGTAACACGCTATCGCCTGCTAAGTGACCTTGCTGGTCATTTATTAGCTTGAAGTTATCAAAATCTACTAGCAAAACTGCCAGCGGATGCTGATAGCGCCTAACGCGGTCTAACTCTTCTTCAAAGCGCTGCATCAGGCCGTAGCGATTGAGAATTTTTGTGAGGCTGTCTTCCTCAACACGCTGGGCCAAACGTTGTAAGCGCAGCTCAGTTTCGTGAAGTTTGGTTTGCCGTTCGATTTCGGCCGTTTTTTCTTGCGCATGCAATAGCACAATCAACAGCACTTGCTCAGTCTCTGCAGCGGGGTCTGCGCCAAACGGAAACAGATAGTAATCCGCTAGTGGGTGCCCATGCGTGGCCTGTATTTCCGCCACGTCTTTGAACTGCAACTCAGCAATTTGCCCCGTGGCAATCTGTTGGAACGCGTCTTCCAAGCCCAAAAAGCACGTAATATGCTCGCAAACATTTTCGTTTGGGCTGAGCGCAAACAGTGCATTGAAATTCTCAGACATCAATGGCGTAATTTCACCATTCGCCTGAGTCACCACAAACGCCAGTCGATCTCCCAGCGCGTGTGCTTCGTAAAATACTGACGTGCTACTTAGCGTTGCCAGCATTGCCAAGCCACTTTCGGCTTGCTTGTGAATCCTACCGATAATATCCAAAGTTGAGTACTCCCGTTGCATATAGCATATACGAGAAACACCCCTGCCAAATGTAATGTTTTGTTAAGGAATGTGCAATTATTCCGTTATCACACGCCGCCAACATAGACTTGGGTTTAGCCAATCACTATGCTGCATGAACGCAGCGAAGCCCTACACTTCATCCGCTTCGTCTGCTGCTAACTCGCGCCCCAACATGCGCCGCCAAACGGCCTGCAGGCTATCTGTTGTCACTAGCGCTGCCAAAATCGCGCCGGCGATTGCAGACACAATTGCAGTCAGTGAGAACGGTGTCCCAAATGCAAACCAACGCTGCTTGACCGTCGTGGGTAAATTGACGCGCGCTAACTGCTGATCCCGAATATCGTCAATCTCTGGGTTTTCCCAGCGGGCTTTGATATTCATCTCCAACACGTAACGCCCAGCTTCACGCGGGGTAATGTGCCAGTCCCAAATAATTGTTTCACCCGTATCAAGGATGAACGCTTCGGTATCATCTGTGCGAATTTCAAGACTGTCTGGACCAGTCAGGCTGGCCAAAATAGTTGCTTCATAACGCGCCCCAAACGCGCCTGCAATTGGGGCATTTGGCGTTGCGCCCACCGGGGTGGCTATCTCAATAAACTGTGCGGTAGACCCTTCAAACTCAATGCGCGGTGAAATCTGCCCAATCTCAGCATAAGCCAACTCTACCCGCACCCGATACGGGCGGTCTTGCTGCATCACTTCCGGCCATTCCACTTCAACCTTTTCTTCAAAATCGACGACCTGTTCTGGGCGCAGCACGTCTGTGGGACGTACCGCAATTTGATTTTGGTCTTTAGTGGGGGCTGGCGTAACGGTTGCGGCGTCATCCGGTGACGTTACTTCTATCGCCGCATTTTCGATTGCTGCCGCTTCTACCGCCGCTTCAATCGCCGCTTCTTCAATTGCCGCCACCTCTAGCGCCGCCGCTTCTATCGCGGCTTCAATTCGTTGCGCTGTAAACTGCTGATATGCCAGACCAGTAACAAGTAATAGCAACGCAACTGCAAAAATAGCAGCTGCCGGGCGTGAGTGTTTTTTGTTCATGTTTTGGTTACGTGTGTGTGGATTTTCTGTATTTTACACGGGCAATCTAGCCACAGTTACCATTTAGCGTATGACGCCACAGACAAAGGTCTACCGGTTATTTAGCGGCAATTCAATTTCAAACGTTGTGCCGTTATCAAGTCCGGCGCTTGTCACGGTGATGCGGCCTGCATGCGCATCGACAATCGCTTTTGAAATGGCTAAGCCAAGCCCGGTGCCGCCAGTTTCACGGCTCCGAGACTTATCCACCCGATAAAACCGGTCAAACAGATGCGGTAACTCGGCGGCGGCAATGCCAGCGCCCGTATCTTCTATTTGAATCACAACCGTGTTGCGCGCGCTTGCCTGGGCGGCAATTGTTATCGTGCCCCCTGCTGGCGTGTGCTGGAAGGCGTTTGCCAAAATATTATGAAACACTTGCTGCATGCGGCTTGCATCTAGCGCGACCGTTGGCAAATTAGGCGCGACTACAGTGCGCAGCACAACGGCATGCTCAGTTGCCAATAGGCTAAAGAAGTCTGCCGTCTCATTCAGCAACGCGGCCAAATCTTCAGGCTGCTTTGTAATTGGCAGCGCTTGCGCATCAGCCAAGGTGAGCTCTTGTAAATCAGTTACTAAGCGAATCAGGTGCTGCGTCTGGCTATACAGCGTGGTCAGTCCCGTTTCTTGCAAAGAATAGACATCATCAATTGCCGCCCGTAAATTCCCGTCAAGCACGGTTAGCGGCGTGCGCAACTCATGTGCAATATCCGCCATTAGCTGCTTGCGCTGCTGTTCAGAGGCCTGTAAATTGCCCGCCATAGTGTTGAAATGTGCCGCCAGCGCTTCAATTTCTTCGCTGCCAGTTAGCGTTACGCGGGCATTCAAATTGCCTGCTGCAATTTGCTGCGTTGCGGTAACAAGTTCTTCCAATGGCGCGGCAATCAGGCGGCTCACCATAATGCCACCCGCAATGCCCAGCACGCCGATCACAAGCAGACTTTGGAACGTGGTTTCCGGCACTTCCCACCAAATCGAGTCGGTAATTTCCGTGCCGTGATCATCCAGATTAGAAACAACCGTGATGCCGACCGCCGGAATCAAGATAATAAACGCAATAACGCTGGCGATGGCAATGCTAAGCCGAACCCATAACCGTTGCATCAGGTTACCTGCTCAAATCTGTACCCCACCCCATAGATGGTTTGCAATACAGTTGGGGCATCGGGATCAATTTCGATCTTTTTGCGTAGATTTCTGATGTGCGTATCTAAGGCGCGGCCTGTGCCAATGTACCGATGGCCCATGGCTTTTTCCATCAATTCTTCACGGGTCAGCGTGTGATTGGGGTTTGCCATGAGCACTTGTAACAGCTGAAATTCAGTTCGCGTCAGCGGCACAACGGCATCATCCACTTGCAGCGTCCGCTTTGTCACGTTTAGCCTCACACGCTTGCTTTTTAGAATATTGTCGGTGGTAAATGCTTGATCAAAATGAATGCGTCTAAGCAAGGAGCGAATGCGTGCCACCACTTCACGCGCATTGAACGGTTTGGTGATGTAGTCATCCGCGCCAAGTTCTAAGCCAATAATTTTGTCGGTATCGTCGATGCGGGCGGTCAGCATAATAATCGGCAGCGTTGCCAATTTGGGATTAGCACGGATGCTACGCGTAATGTCCCACCCATCCTTGTCTGGCAGCATCAGATCTAAGATCAACAAATCAATTGGCTTTGTGCCGAGCTGCTGCATGGCACTCGCGCCATTGCTGGCGGTGTGTGGCGTCATTGCGGCTTGCTCAACATAGCGCTGTAGCAGCTTTACAATCGCCTGATCATCATCAACGATAAGGATTTGAGGGGATGTGGACATACGGCTCCGTGTTTACTGGTCAAATATCTTAGTCACATCGGCTTGTGTAATCAGCCCGTGTTCTAAGGCAACGTCATAAAGTAATACGGGATCTAGCGTTTCAAGTTGCTCAACAAACGCAGAATCGTTACCAAGCCCAACGGCATCCTCCGCAACAACATCCAGTTTGTCACTCGCCAGCGCCGCCGCATACAGCGCTTGTTCATCTACATGCGCGAGCAATTCGTCTAGCAAAACCTGATTTCTACCGGTCAGTAATCCTTGGGCATAGTCCGGTAAGTCTCGAGTTGCCCCAACAATCAACAGCACGCCAAGCACGCTCGCGCATAGGATGATAATTAGTTTCTTAAACATCGGCATACCTCTTTAGCGGCTAGCAGCCGTCATGCCAGACCGATGCTTTCTCAACTGGCGGAATTGACGCTTTACAGACGGCAAGCGCACCGCCAACAGCACGGTATACAACGGCAAGATAAGCTGTCCGTCGCCAAGATAAACCAGATGTAAGGCAATAAAGATGGCCGCCAGATACGTCAGCCGGTGTAACACTTTCCAGCTTTTACCAAGCAAGCGCATTGCCGTCACGTTCGATGTAAGCGCCAATGGCAGCATCACCATCAGGCTAGCAAAGCCAAACAACAGCATCGCCGAATTCCAAATTTCGCCAGTTGCCAACCCTAGTGCGAAATCAAACCCGCCCAGAAACACTAGGTAGTGCGTAACAGCATATAAAAATGTATACAGCCCGAGTGGCTTCTTGAACTTCAGCACCCAGCGCCAACCAAACACGATGTGTAACGGCGTGCATGCCAGCATCGCTGTAAACAGAATGAGCGTGACGTCGCCCAAAACCCCGCTCACCGCCAAGAATTCGATTGGCCCCATCGCCCCCACAATCGTCAATATTGCCGCGCCCATCAAAAGCACCATTGGCAACAGCCCTAGCGCATGTAAGCCCACACCTGAGGTGAATGAACTGGTTTGTCTTGTAAGAAATGTCATACGATCTTGCTCCATAACTAAATGATTTGCTTGTTAGCTACAGTATAAAAAGCAAATCTGGAGCAAATCTCAAGACAGTTTTCAAACAAGTCCACGATTTGAATGGTTATTAA
>JAHDBW010000143.1 GCA_020630175.1 Anaerolineales bacterium | reverse complement strand
GTCGGGATGCCATTGTTTAGCTCTTGATGCGGGTCGGTAAATGTATGCTGCGGCGTTGGTGGGTCTGGCACAACGGTTTGTGCCAAACTTAAGTACGTGGTGGCTTGGAACAACAGGCAGGCAATACCTATTGCAGCCAAATAGCGGAATTTGTAAACGATTGTAACTTGCATAGCGCGCTCCTTCTCTGGTGCTGTGGAGGTATGGTCTATGTTATTTGATGAAAGTTACGGGATAGTTACCGTGGGCTTACGACTTGTTTACAATGGGTGGATTCCGAAAAGATCAACGCAGGAGTTTAGAATACAACCCTATACATATAACACCACAACATCATCTTCAACTTGAATGTTGGGCAACTTGCGCCCGCTCAACACACCAGCACTAATACAAACCACGTACCTGCCCAGACAAATGCGCTTTAGCAAGCATGGCAAATGGCGAATCTGGAAACGTCAGCAGCACTTGCTGATAGCGGACGGCTGCTAAGGCGTAGTCACCGGCCATTTCAGATTGATACGCTTGCCGATACACGTCTGCCCCAAGGTGCGGTGGAATCCCGCCCCAGCCACCACAGCCACATTTGAAGACTTTCGTTACCTCCGGGTCAGTTAGATAAAGCTGATAGTCTGCCAGCGTTGCAAAATAGTCCCCAGATTGTTCAAGGTGGTCCCCTGCTAAAAGCGTTGCTGCTGTGATGTAGAAAGACCCAACATCCGGTATTTCAATCAGCGGATGGCCCGGATACACTGGCGCACCAATATAGTTGTCATTGCCATAGGTACGCGTCCACTGTTTCCCATCTTCAGTTAGCGTTGCGGCAATTTCAATGTAGTAATCAGCAT
The DNA here is from genome assembly GCA_020630175.1 of Anaerolineales bacterium. Classification (GTDB taxonomy): domain Bacteria; phylum Chloroflexota; class Anaerolineae; order Anaerolineales; family UBA6668; genus JAHDIM01. The sequence goes on along the minus strand of JAHDBW010000143.1, from coordinate 7,980 downwards.
CATCCTCAAGTACATTTATTTCTGTCACATGGCCGGTAGAGAGCGTTGCCTGCTGAATTGTCCAACCGTTTGCGGTTTGGTCAAACAGCACCACAATTGGCGCAGTTGGCCGTAGCACCGTTAGCCATTCTTCTGCGGCGTCTTGGTCAAGATTTGCCACTGTCCACGGGAGCATTGGAATATCTAGACGGGATAAGTAAGCCTGTGGATCTTCCCCTTGCAACAGCGGATTGGTCGCAAGCAGGCGTTGGGTAAAGTGCTGCAAATTACACATAGGCGACCATTGCCGAGCAGATTCGGCGGCAAAATCACTCCCGGAATTACTAAGCCAGTGATAAGCGGTCGTGTGATTAACATCTGCATCGAGGGCCTGTAAGGCCGCGCAACTTTCTAGAAACGATTCGGTTGTTGCAACAGCCTGCATCACTGCGGCTGTATAGGTGTCGGTGGCCTCAGTGGGCGTGTTGAGCGGGTTTAGCTGCTGTTGGGCGCGCGTAAAATCCCCCGCATCGGCATACCAAAATGCTAGTTGCTGACTCACTAGCGTATAAAAATCTTGGCGATTGATAACAGTTTCATCAACATCAGCACGCAGCGCTTGCTCTAAAAATTGCTTGCGTTCAGTCGGGTCTTCACTATGCATCGCTTGGGCAAGGTAACAGGTTGCGCTTGCTGGCGGCGTTGCATTTTCTTCATGCACAAGTTCGGCGGCAGGGGTGAATGTATAAACGCGCTCGTGAACCCATTCACAGCCGTAATCTAATATGTTTTGCTCAAATGTACGCAATAGCGTCATGCTACCGGCATTAATGAGGTCGTAGGCGTCTGCTGTGGGATAGCTGCGCACGTCTAGCCGCTCTTGCTGCGTGTAGCCCGCTGCTTCAGCAAGATAGGGCGTAATACGGATGAACTTTAAATTGCCGCGTGATTCATAGTGATTGATCAAGACAAAATCTTGCGCACCATCCTGGTCTAGATCCATCACCTTGATCTCGCGCCGACTGCGGCCAACGCCCTCTTTACTAATCAGTTGCACAGCCGTAATTTCGCCAGTCTGGTTTGCCACGTCTATCGCAAAAATTAGGCCTTGGTATACATAATCATTTTCTATCCCCCCAAGTAACCAACGCGTATGCTCAGTTGTGTGGGCAATTGGCTCTGAAACAGATAGACACTGATTTATTACGGGCGCAACCTTGAAGCAGTCTGACGCGGACGTCAGTGTGAGAAATGGCGCTTTAACATTTTGGAGCAACGCTAAGAAGCCTTGTTCGGCAATTGCCTGATCACAGCGAAGTAATGGCGTGAAGCCCTGCAACGTCTCAATGGCTGAATACAGGGCGTACTGTTCAACTTCAGCACAAAGCTGGGCCACAAAAGCTTCATCGTGGTCGTACCGGATTAGTTCAGACAGCGTGGCATAGTCTGGCGTTGTAAGCGGTGCTTCAGTTTGCGCAAAGGCTGGTGCGGGACTGAAGCTAATCAGCAGGCACAAACAGAAAGCAGAAAACGTAAATTTGAAAGACATCAGCAACCTCACTTGTGTACATTGGTTTAGCGTTCTTTCAAATCGTACGGGGGCAAGGTTACCATTGGGTTACTGCTAATTCACAGTTGGGTCACCATTACATCAATACCCCATAAACCCAGATTGCCCCCTGTTCAGAATTGCGTAAGCTAGAGGTACTGATTTACCGAATGCGTGCGCATCAATAGGATCGGGAAAACTAGCGCAAGCAATGTTACGCGGATTGACTTGATATTCATTTTGAAATTCCTCGGCTGGCTTAGTTGTCTAACTGAACTTCTGGCAGGCGTTGCACTTGCGTTTCACCACGTAGCGTCTCTAGGTCAGACGCGCGCAGGTAGCGTGTATCTGGGGCACGTCCGTTGATCTCATAAACCGCAGAGGACAGCGTTTGTTGATATTTGCGCAGTAAGCGGGCTTGTTCGTCAATTTGTGGGTCGTTGGTTAGTGCGAACACGTCATTGAGTTGCGCTTCAAGCTGCCCGGCTAAGTACCAAGCTTGCTCGTAACGTTCCGCATCAAAAAGATTCGAGATCTCACGCAGGCCTTCTGCCGTGTCTTGAATGACCACATTCCGATAGACTTCCAAATCCCATAGTGGGTTGTAGTTGTAGAGCGGATCCAGCAATTCAACAGTCACATCTTGGCGCAAGGTTTGTTCACGCCGGGCGCTTTCATCGAAGTACGTCACTTCAACCGTGGCAATCTTTTGCATGCCGGTGCCATAACGTGTGACGCTATTGGCATCTAACTTCGCTAGCAAGACTTGATAAGAGTTTGTACTTAGATCCCACATGGGCACCGAAACGCCATCTGTTGGCAGCGTGCCATTGACGCCCGTTAGCGTAACCAATTGAATACCTGGTTCAGGGATGAGGGCCAGCTTGATATCGGTGGCAACCATCTCACGAAAGGTAGCCGCATTCTCTCGAAAAACACGGTCAATTTCTGCCGCACCATCAATATAGGAGTAGCCACCATTGCCTTGGGTTGCTAGGTCACTCAGCAAATCGCCATTGTAATCTGCGCCTAGCCCAATCGTGCTTAGCTGAATGCCACGTTCGTTGTAGGACAGCGCATCAGCCGCAATGCGGTAAGGGTCAACTTGCCCTTTATTGGCAACGCCATCGGTTAGCAAAATAACGCGATTATTGCGGCGCACATCAAAATTCGCATCAACCTGCCGGAAGCCTTCCATCATGCCCGCATGTAAATTGGTGTTGCCAGTCGGCTGAATACGTTCAACGGCCTCTCTAACCCACTTGCCATCATCTACAAAGCGTGCACCAGAAATAACGGTTGCGTCATTGTTGTAGATAACAATTGCAACTTGGTCGTCAGGGTCAAGCTGTTCAATAAACGTGATCAGGCCGCGTTTGACCAGTGGCATCTTATCGGCCTCGTCCATGCTGCCGCTGGCGTCAATCACAAAGGCTAGGTTGAGGGGCAGCGTGTCATTTGTGCTGCTAATTTCGCGGGCTTGCAGGCCAATTTGCAAATAGGCATTGCCACCCGTAACTGGCAACTGCGTGTTACCAAGGCGTAAATCTAAGCCAACTGCATCTTGCGTAGGCGCTGGCAGTTGTTGATCAAAGTACTGTACATATTCCGCCACGCGGATGTCTTGTGCTTCAACGATTTCACCACGGTTGATTGAGGCTCTGGCCTCAACAAACTCCGCTTCTGGAGCGGCACCACCGCAAGCGGCTAGAATGTAAGCAGCAATAATAAATAAGGCCGCACTATAAACACGCAAGTAAGGCCAAAGCACAGGGGATTGGGAATGTCTCTTCATGATAAGTCTCCAAAGGGTAGGCATGTTGGGCAGGTTTGGCCTTGCCCAACACACAAATGATCGCTGTGCTTGCAACTGCGTTGACAATGTCAGCATCCGGCCGGGATGCAGCGCAAACATAAGGCTATTGTCGGGGCTTTACGCGTTGCATTTCAATATCCAAAAGTGTAACATTCGATGCAACAGCGGTTTTTTCAGCCGTCAGCAACCAGCTTTCAGACATCAACATGCAATCATTCGGGGAACTTCTTGACCACTATGCCAAGCGCACCGGCGTGAGCGACACTGAGCTGGCGCGGACGCTGGGCGTCAGTCGGCAAACGATCTTTCGGTGGCGGGAAGGCAAAACCAGCCGCCCGCGCTATCGGGGGGATGTGGTCAAAGTTGCTGAGAAATTACGCCTTACCCATGCAGAAACGAATACGCTGCTACTAGCGGCAGGCTTCCCGCCAGATGTCTTACCAGAAACCACGCCAAGCGCTGAGCCAGCGCAAGCAGCACAACCAACAAATAAGCCTGCGCCAATACCAACGCAGAAAAAGCAACGCTGGCTTTTACTAACATTTATCGGCCTGCTCACAATTGGGGCACTGTTACTCGCCGCACTCGGCATTGGATGGTGGTCACGACCTAGCCGCGTCACATCTGCCGCGACGGCGGTGGTTACCGTCCCAAGCGGCACTAGCGCCATTGCCATTGCGCCGTGCCAACTAAGCCCAGATGCGCCCGCATTACAACCTGATTTAGTTACCGCGCTAGAACGCGAAATCCGTAACCAGCGTATTGCAAACATCAGCGTCGTTGCCCTTGAAGACGAAGTAACCGCCAAAACTCTGAACGCCGCTTACGCGCTGACGCTGTATTGTGACTTCAGTCGGCGGCCAGCCACCGTGCGCATTGGGCACGCAACGCTTACCACTCAGGTAGATGTAATTGACCGTTACGATTTGCTTGCGCCCACCGTTGGGTTACCGTTGACGTACGGCTCAGAGTCGCTCAACCCGCAAGCGCTGGCTTGGGTGCTGTTGGGTCAACAGGCCTTTAACACCGCTGCTTATGACGATGGCTTTGCGTATTTCACAAACGCCATTGCGTTGCTTGAAAATCCCGCCGCAGACTATCGGGCGCAGCTACAGGCGGTGCAGTGTACGGGGCGGGCGGTGCTACACCAACCGGCAACGGCCATTGCGCATTGTGAGGCGGCATTAGCATTCAATCCTGATTGGGGTCAGCTTCATTTGAGCAGCGCAGTTGCCAACACGCTTGTGGGCAATACCGTGGCAACCAAGCAGGCGTTAGAAAGTTATCAACAGTGGCTTGTGGATAACGGTCTGGAGACAGAAGACGTTGAGGGGTGGTTGATGGAGCCAAGTACTCTTGTTGAAACTGAAAAAATCAACATGCTAAGGAATCAATTCTTAAACCTGCAAAACAATTAAGCGGCACGGGGCACCAACCCTATGCAGTCGTGGCGTTACTGCCAATTTCATAGCGCTATGCAAAACAAATTCGCCCACGTCATTCAAAAACTACAGGCTTTTCTAGCAAAAGACGAAACAATCGTTTGGGTTGGGCAACCTCAGCAGCACATCGGGATTTGGGGCCAGACTGCGTTTCCCATCTTAGGCTGGATGACTGCCCTATGTGGCCTGCTTGTTGTGATCATATTTATTGTGGACGCTTTTTCCCGCATACACAATTTTGAAATGCTTGGGGATACAATATTCGTCCTAATCATCATTACATCCCCATTTGTTTTGACGGCTTATGGGTTTTTCAAAGGCCCCGCAACATATAGAAAAAACAGGGCAGTTCAATACTATCTACTCACATCAAGCCAAGTCTTGATTGTTAATACGCGCACTGAAAAAGTTCACCGGATATCATGGGATGAAATTAGTCGTGTTTATATTGCAGAACGGAAAGCCGAGCACGCATCGCTAATTTTTCTCTCCTTGAATGCAGCCCAACAACCCAAGCGGCGGTTAGCATTCAGGTATCTAAACAATGTAGCCAGTGTATTTGTGCACGCGGAAGCAGCGGGATTAACAATCAACCCAGACATCGATTTTGGACAATCAAATGAAATCGATATCATTTATCAATGATGTCAAAGCAAATTTCACAAACGATCTATTGCATCAAAGATGCGCTAGCGGACCTATAAAATGTCAGATAACTTCAAACCAATTATTGAAAAAATTGAGCACTATTTCTCTGCAGATGAAAACGTGGTCTGGGTTGGGCAACCCAATGAAAAGGTCAGAACCACTTCAGCCAAAATAGTACCGTTTGTTGGGGTATCCTCACTGACCATATGTTTATGCTGTGTTCTGCTCATGGGTGGCAATACGCTTGAAAGCAATGGGATATTCCAGGTGATTGCTGTATTTTTATTTGTTGTAATCCCCTGTATCGTTGTGGGCTACGCACTCCTCAAAATACCAGCAACGCAAAAGAAAGTTCGGTCACGGTATTACTACATACTGACCTCAAATCACGTTTTCTTTGTCAATTTACATACCGAAAAAGTACACCATGCACACTGGACAGACGTCTCACGCATTCATCTCGCCAGCAAACAAAGTACGTATGCTCACTTGCACTTTGTTGTCACAGACAAAGAGCGCCAAACAGAAAATACAATATTGTTTCAATACATAGACAATGCCTTAGAAATACAGCAAATAGCCGAACAATTACGAATCGACGCCGATGTCAATTTCCAGTTTGACGACACGGCTGAAATTGGGGTGCTTTACAACAAGTAACAGACATAGATGGAAACTAAATTCCCAGCACTACTTACTCAAATCAAGCCTTACTTTGCTGAAGGGGAGACGGTTGAATGGATTGGGCAACCTCCAGAGCATATTGAAACTAAGGCTCTCAAAAAATCTAGAGATCTGATGTTTTGCGGAGTATTCCTTTGTTTATTAATCAGCTACTTAGTGCTTACTAGCACCGTTCGTAATGCCATAGTAGGGCTGAGCCTAATTGCGGTACCATTTGCAATTTGCCTATATGCTCTCGTTTGGGCACCAAGCATACAAAAGAAAGCCAGAACAAAACATTACTATGTTTTGACCTCACACCACATCTTCTTTGTAAATAACGAAATTTAAAAAATCTATATGGCCCCGTGGGAGAAAATCACCGAGATCCAACTCATGGAACAGCATGCGACACACGCAACATTACAGTTTTCGGTTACACACGATCCAGAAGAAGTCGAACAAAAACTAGAATTCAAATACGTCGGCAATATAGACACAGCAATTACAATCGCTAATCAACTCCGTCCCAAAACGCCAGAGCCCGACATTGACTTTGCTGAAAACGAAGACATCAAAGTCCTCTACAGCTAATGTAGCTGCATCAATCCCAATAACTGAGCCTCAATCTCTTGCCACTCTGCTGCTAAGTCTACGCATTCAATTGCGAGTTGATGTTGCCCCATTGTGAGCGTTTCAGACAATTGCGTTGCAACAGTGGGGTAGAGCAAAATCCCCTTTGCTTGCGCATGTTGCACAGATTCTTCATCTTGCGTGCGTAAATACGCATACATCTGATACAAGTGACTCGAATCGAAGCGATCCGTTTTATAGTGATTAGCCTGCAAACTTTTGGCCGTGAACTTTGTATCTAACACAACCACCTGCTTAGACTGTTTGTGTTCAAAGACAATATCCGGCTGCATCGTGGGTAAATATTGATGTTCCGCGTCGGGCCATTTAAGTCTTTTCTGCGTAAAGACCCGCCAATCAATGAGATGCTGCTGATAGAAATTTGCCACAAACTTTTCAAACACGCGATACAAGGTCACGTCATCATTGTTGAGATCGCTGAAGCGTGAGGTACCGCTGTCTTGCGTAGGGAGGCGCTGTTGTAATAAATAAGCGCACAACGATAGCATGACATGATAGTCACGGTCATGCCGTTGCAATTGTAGGCGCTGGATAGTGGCTGGAGCCAAAGGGATCCGATCAACGCCGGTCAACATCACGCAGGTTTGGCGCAGTTTGTGGCGCAGCGCTTTGGCCTCTTTTGCATTAGTGCCCAAATCTCCCTGCGCCCAAAGCCAATGTAGCGTGCTTAGAATAACCTGATTCTTGGGGACATTGATGGTGTAGTGGTCGAAGTTACAAACCGCGTTCCCGCTGGCAAACGCCTGTTGTTTCACGCTCTGTGAAAACTGGACACGGCCCCGGATACCGCGTAGCTTGGCTTGCGTTTCCGTGTAATCGCGGCCAAAGCCAATCCGGCTGCGTTGCCGCACCAAGCGCACCAAAATAGACGCAAGCAGTGCGTCTTGGGTCGGCGCATCAACCGTTTCGATCATCGCCCAATAAGGCGAACGCGGCGTTTCACCCCAAGCGTAGAGCAGTAAATACCAGAGGTTGCGGATTGGAATTTGAGTCAAGATATTAGCCGCGGACAAGCGCGGATGAACGCTGATTTAGGTGCGTTTTTTTCGATTATTTTCAAAGACACGGCGTTTATGCGTTGGCTTGGGTCCGAAATTTAAGAGCAGTTCAACTTCATAGGGTGTTGCGCGTAAGTAATTGATAAGCTGCGCTTCATGCAAAGCGTTAATCTGGGAGACCGCTTTTAACTCTAGGACGACTTTGTCTTCAACGATAAGATCTGGCTAATA
>JAHDBW010000142.1 GCA_020630175.1 Anaerolineales bacterium | reverse complement strand
ATTCAAATATTGCTTTAGGTCTCATACACTTCAACTAGCTCTTCACCCCAACAACGTTTCAATCCGCTCCACAGCGCGCGCCACCATGGTTGGTGCAAACTCCTGCATTTCTGGATCGTCTGACCCGACTACAAAATTGACTAAATCTAGGGCGCGGCGCGCAATGAAAATATTGAGATCACGCGGGTCTGTAACGGGCCACGGCGCAACGCTTTCGTAGCCACGCTTGAAGGCGGCACTGTCACGGGCGTAGTCGTAGCCGTCATCGCCGTCTTCAATAAAGAGATAGTAGAACGTGACCCCAATGTCTTGAATGGGGTAGCCCCACACCAAATCTTCAAAATCAATCACAATTGGCTGGCCTTTTTGCACCATGATGTTCCATTGGTGCAAATCGTTATGAATCACGCGCAGTCCGTCTTGCTGATAGAGCGCAGCGAGCTTTTCTTCTACTAGGGTGATGGCGTTCTCAAACGTGGCGCGTTGCGCGTCTGACACTAAGTGCGCACATTGGGGCGCTAGCAACACAACGTCATCTTTGGGATTAAAAGCGGTATTCGCGGTTTCGACTTGGAAACCAGCCGGTGGCGTAAAAGCCAACGCGTGTTGATGAAGCTGTGCAGCGACTGCGCCCATCTTCTCAAACGTCGCTGCGGAAGGGTCATCGCCTAAATCTGCCCCAGTAATCCATTCAAATAGCACGCAGTGCCGGGCTTCGGGTACGCCATCTACCTGCGCGGTGTAAACCAAGTCGCCATCTTTGCCGGGCACCGGCGTCACAACTGGCACAGCAGTTTGTTGGGCTAGCCAATCGATGAACTGCATTTCTGAGCGTGCTTCTTGCGCCGAATACACATTGGGGTACCCAATGCGCAACACATAGCGGGTGCCGTCTGTGGTGTCTACGCGGAAGATGTAGTTCCAGTCATCGGCCATTTGCCGAATGCGTTTGACGTCGAGTGCATAGTTTTCTAAAACGGCGCGTGCCATCTTGTGCATGCGCTTGGTGCGCCCCGTTAGGGTCAGGTTATAGAACGGTAAAGGCATGGTAAAGGATTCCTCAAGTTTGTCTAAACCAAATCTAAACTTTGCGTCTAAAGACTCTTTTTACACTAGTAAGTGGAAATCTAAAAAAATGTCTCGCCGTTCTGGTCTTGTTTTGGGCTTGGTAGTCCCAAAAGTAACCTGAAATCATCGTTATTCAAACGAGACGCAGAAAAACACAAACGGTAGACGTACAGGGAATTGGTCTGATGCGTAATTATATTGTAGAAAAGAATTTGAAATTTTATACCCAAACAGTGAGTATTCTCACGTTGCTGCTGTTGGCACTGACTGTGTTGTCTAGTGCGCCAAGCGCAGATGCAGCGGCTGGCGATCCTGATAATCCGGACATCATGATTAGTGAAGTCCATTATTTAGGAGACGGGACAGCATCTAATGAAGATTGGGTTGAACTCACCAATATCAGCACCGAGACCATTGACCTTAGCGCATACCAATTGTGCAGCGCGTTTGACTACTGGGAAATCAGCACGCTAACCTTGCCAACTGCGGCAGACTATAGCTTAGACCCTGGGCAAGTCCTGCGCGTACTTATTCCAACCGGTGTAGACCTAGACGATACGGCTTCAGACATGGCGCTGTATGTTGATAATTTAGACTTCAGTGACCCAAACAACATGGTCGATTTTGTGCAATACGGCACAGCATCAGACGTTGGCCGCGTTGATGTTGCGGTTGCCAAAGGCATTTGGGAAGAGCCAAGCACAGGCGTGTTTGACTTTGTTCCAACCGCAGCCACTGGCGAAACGCTACAGCGCATTGCCGCATCACAAGCACACGTCACTGCAACTAACATTGTTGATATCTGGGAAAACGAAGCCCCATCTGCCGATGCCTTTAGCGCGAACTTCGCCCCATTTATCCGCATTGATGAACCACTAGATAATGCACAATTTGCAACTGGCTCAAGTATTCCAGTTGAATACTTTGTAATGGGGCACGACATTGTTGGTGACCCAGGTCCACACCTGCGCGTGATTGTAGATAGTTCTGACCTTGGCGCTGTTTACAACATGTCTGGCACGGTGAATATCAACAGCTTGGTTGATGGTGTTCATACAATTGAATTGTCACTTGCCAACACAGACGCATCATTGATTGGCGTCTCAGATACGGTTTCAGTTGAAATCTTGGCTGCAACCGCAACGCCAACAGTCGATGCACCACCAACGGCAACGCCAGCAACCGAAACGCCAACAGAAACACCAACCACTGCGGCGGCAACCGAAACCCCAACGCCTGCGGCAGAAACAGCAACGCCAACGGAAACTGCGACTGACGCCCCGACGGCAACGCCAACCGCAGATGCTCCGGCAACTGAAACGCCTGCAACGCCAGCAACCGAAACGCCAACTGTAGAACCACCAGCAACGGGGACGCCGATGACCTCAACGCCAACGGCAACCGCAACTAGTGATGGCACCGCAGCACCGACTTGGACAGCAACAAATACACCAACTGATGTGCCGGCTGCAACCAGCACGGCCACAGCAACTAGTACGCAAACCGCGACAAGCACAGCGCCTGCAGCAACTGAAACGTCAACAGCAACAGCGACAGCAACGTCTACGACTACGGCCACGGCAACTGAAGCGACATCTGTTGCAACGGCAACGACTGAAGCCACAGCAACCGCGACGTCGACGGCAACCGCAACATCAACATCAACTGTCACGCCGACGGTTGATCCAAATGCGACAGCAACGCCAACCGTTGACCCAAGTGCAACGGCGACAGTCACAGCAACAGTCACCAGCACGCCAACAATCACGCCGACGCCGCTGCCATTCACAGATGATAGTGACGGGCTTGATCAAGACGTTGAATGTGTCAACGGCACGCCAGATCCTGACCATACGGTAGATACCTGTGAAGACACAGATCAAGACGGTATTCCAGACTGGGCAGATGATGATGACGAAGGCGATGGCTTAAGCACCGCTGACGAAAATCCTGATCCAAATAATGATGGCTCAGCCGATGACGCGCAAGACACTGATAACGACAACATTCCAGACTACTTGGATACCGATGATGACGGCAACGGCGTAGAAACCATTGTTGAAGTCAACGCGCCAAACAATGGGGATGGCAATAATGATGGTACGAAGGATGCGCTCCAAAACAATGTCGCGTCTGTCACTTCACCAGAGAATGAAGAAGATTACGTAACCGTTGCCTTTACCGGCGACTGTGACACGCTCAACGTCAACGGCACGCTCAAAGAGGCCGATGTTAGTGAGCAAGACGCAACGTATGACTATCCATATGGCTTGGTGGACTATGAACTCACCTGTGGCAACGCCGGTGAAAGTGGGTCTGTGACCATGATTTTGCATGATCTGAGTGATCCAACCGGGTTGGTGCTGCGTAAGTACGGCCCAACCACGCCGGGTGGCAGCACAAACGAATGGTACAGCTATGATGCAACCTTTGGCACCACCACAGTCGATGGTAAGACGGTTGTAACCGTTACCTTCACCGTTACAGACGGGGTTGTGGGCGATGACAGCGCAGTGGATGGCATTATTTATGACCCACTGGGGGTTGCAATGCTGCAACAGTCAACGCCAACGCCAACCGCAACATCTGATCCAGCAGCTACCGCAACGCCAACAGCAGTGCCTGCGACGGCAACACCAGTGGGCACCAATACGCCAACTGCCGTGCCACCAACAGCCGCACCTACGGCCGCGCCAATTCAGCCAACGGCTGTGCCGGCCGTGCCAAATAGTGGCCCGCAATTTACCATTGGCAAATCTGCTAATGCGTCTATTAGCCGCATTGGGGGCAATATTGTGTACACCATTACCGTTCAAAATACGAGCGGCGCGGCGCTAACAGGCGTCACAGTTACTGATGTGCTTAGTCCGCAATTGGATTATGTAAATGGCTCGGCTGGGGCCTCTTACAACGCTGGTAATCGCACTGTCTCAATTCCTGTCGGCAATATGGCCGCCGGACAGACCTCAACCGTAACCATTGAAGCGCGGATCAATGCAACAGCATCGGCGGGCCTTACCATCAACAACACCGCTAAGGTGATTGGGGCCGGTACGCAGGCAACAGATTCTAATGTTGCTGGGGTTCAAGTTATTCCAGATGCGCTACCAGAAACAGGGTTCTTCAATGCTTGGCATTTGATTATGGCAGGCTTGCTGGCACTTGTTGTTGGCACCCTTGGCTGGTCCTTAATGTTTGGTGGCGCGATTATTAAGCTAGGGCGTCAGAAATAGCAGAATCGATCCATTCTAATAACGCACAAAAGGCGATCTTACTTCGGGAGATCGCCTTTTTTTATTTATCTAGTTTTTCCTTGGCTTGGATTCGCCGTATTAGTAGTAGTTCTGGTATTGAATCTATAGTTGATTGCTAACACTGTAGGTCTAAGGGTGGAGGAAGCTGGCGTTTTTCCTAAAAGTATCAGTTTTTATAAATCTCAAGTTACTCTAAACGATTCAATAATAAGACTCTCGTTACACTAAGGCTACGAAATTACGAGATTGTACTGGTATAGAAGCCTTAGGGGTCTGCTAATCAAATTAGCAGGCACCTGAGGTGCTGTCACGCTATTTTTATAAAAATAGCCTGTGGCACTTGCGCATCACTCTGGGAGGGGAGATGTGTGGGCTAAAAATAGTTATTTAGAAATAGAGTGAAATTATGAGTAGCAAGTCCTTGAAGTTTGACTTCCACACGCTCAAAGATTGGCAGCAATTACGGCGCTGGTCTTTATTTGCCTGCGTTGCAGCGCTAATTATTGGTGTTGGCGTACAGCCCATCTACGCACAAGCGACAAATCCAACAACCTTAACTGTTTCACGCCATGGGGTATACATTAACGAAGTCAATTTCCGCGTAGATCCAGCTGCTGCATTTACAGACTGGTTTGAAATTGTAAATTTTGGAACTGATACCGCCATGGGGTTCGACAACTACTACGTTTGTGTTAACCTGAATAACTGCAAAAAGATTGCCGATTTGGTGCCGCCCGGCGCTGACCCATTTTATGTTGACCTGCAAGCGCCAGACCTGTTGCACGTGTTTTGGGGTGAAGATATTCCAGATCACAATGCAACGCTTTCTGTACATATGGAAGACCCTACTCAAGGCCAACCGCTGACAGAATTAGTGGATCAAATCGTGGATATGGTTCACTGGGGCGATGGCGCAAGTGGTTTTCCGCAACTGATTATCGATGCCGCAGCAGCCGGTAAAGTTAGCTTCTTTTACACAGATGGCAGTCCATTGCCAGTAGCCGATACGCTTCAACGTACAAAGCTTGAAGCAAATGGCCCGATTACGCCAGACCCTGCAAATGGCAATTTTGCCTATGGGTCTGACTTTGAATACATTGCCGCTACTGAAGGCCTCCAGAATACCGCATTTGGCCCTTATCTACGCATCATTCAACCGCAAGACGGTGCTACTTTTATTGCCGGTGACCCGATCGATTACCAATATTTTGTAATGAATTTTGATCAAAATTACAGTACTGGTACTGAAGGCAACGATGCCGTTGCCCTGTATTTAGACGGGACGAAAATTGATGAGCATTCAACGGATAACCTAACTGAGCAAAACCGGCGCATAACTGACTTGACTGGATTTCAAGGCCTTGCCCCTGGTAATTATGAACTGCGGGCGTCTCACGTGCATTACACATCTGGCACCACACCGGTCATTACTTTGCAAGAAATTATCAATTTTGAAGTTGTTGCAGCGCCAACCGATGCGGATGGGGATGGCTTGTCATTTACTGTGGAGTGCCCTCTTGGAACCGGCAACTGTGTAGACACTGACGGTGACGGACTGGAAAACTGGGAAGATCCCGACGATGACGGCGACGGTATTCCAACGATCAAAGAAAATCCAGACCCTAATGGAGACGGTAGCGTTGCCGATGCGCAAGATACCGATGGCGATAATAGCTATGACTACGTCGATGCAGATGACGATGGTGACCGTGTTGGTACATTGTATGAAAATGCAGATCCGGATGGCGATGGCAATCCCTATGACGCTGAAGATACCGATGGTGATGGCACGCCAGACTATCTAGACGATGATGACGATGGCGACAGCATCAATACGATCTTTGAACAAGCGCCTGCTCTAGATGATCTAGACCCAGCCGATGCCCGCGACTTTGACGGCGATGGCATCAAAGATTACCTTGATGAAGACGATGATGGTGACAGTGTATTTACCATTTATGAAAATCCAGATGCAAATGGCGATGGAGAACCCTCTGACGCACAAGATAGCGACCCCATTGCAGGCCCAGACTACTTAGATGTAGACGATGATAACGACGGCGTCTTGACCATCTTTGAAGAGCCAGATGACGATGGAAACGGCGACCCAAGTGACGCGCTAGATACTGATCTTGACGGTACACCTAACTATCTTTCAGCAGATGACGATGGTGATGGCTTGCCAACGGCGCTGGAACAAGCGGACCCGAATGGTGATGGTAACCCCGATGATGCGTTACGGACTCACGGTTCAACACGCCCTGATTACTTAGACTGGGACAATGATGGCGACTTAGTTAACACGCTATACGAAAATCCAGATCCAAATGGTGACGGTGACTTGTCCGACGCGCAAGATACGGATCTTGACGGCATTCCAGATTATCTTGACCGCGATGATGACGGCGATGGCCTATTTGGTGACAAAGAAGGCTCTGACCCCAACGGTGACCGTGACATTGCCGACGCGCAAGACACGGATCTTGATGGCACTCCAGATTATCTTGACCGCGATGATGACGGCGATAGCATCTGGACTGAATTTGAAGATGCTGACCCAGATGGTAATAATGATCCGGCTGATGCCGAGGATTTAGATACCGATACAGTTCCAGACTACCTTGATGTAGATGATGACGGTGATAGCGTCAATACCATCTTTGAAAATCCAGACCCAAATGGCGATGGTAACCCAGACGATGCGCAAGAAACGCAAGGGGCAGTCACACCAGACTATCGCGACACGACCGACGACGGGGACATGATCCCCACCATCTTTGAAAACCCAGATCCAAATGGAGATGGTAACCCGGACGACGCGCAAGACACCGATGGCGATGGCATTCCTGATTATCTAGAAGATGATGACGATGGGGACGGCTTCCCAACTGATGCGGAAGATCCTGACCCGAACGGTGATGCAGATCCTGCTGACGCGGCTGACTCTGATGGTGACAACATCCCTGACTATTTAGACATTGACGATGACGGTAGTAATATCGACTCTTCTGTGGAACATGGGGCGCCTAACGGTGGCGATGGCAACGACGATGGCATTCCTGATGCTGAACAGAATTCGGTAGCTTCATTTACCCATGCTGAAGATGACACGCAGTATGTGACAATGGAAATGACGGGCGACTGCGCAGCGTTTACATTTCAATCCACGCTAACAGAAGCCGATGTGGCAACTGCCGATGCAATGTACGACTATCCGTTTGGCCTGATTGATTATGAGCTCAACTGTGGGCAACCGGGCGAACAAAGCACAATTGCGTTCCTCATTCATGAAATTGACGACCCAACAGGCCTAACGCTGCGTAAATACGGCCCAGTTACGCCCGGTAGCGCCACTCTAGATTGGTATGACTATCCAGCCGCCTATGACACCACCGCTATTAACGGCCAAGATGTTGTCCGCGTGACGTTCACGCTTACCGATGGGATGGTCGGGGATGATAGCGTTGCTGACGGCTTGATCCTTGATCCGTTTGGCATTAGCGTTGTGACGACTGCAACGGCCACGCCAACGGCTACTGTTGAAGGGCCTGTGGCAGATGCGGTGGTTGTGCCAACGGCAACGCCTGTGTTCCCAATCAATGCGCGCTCGTCTTCAACAGAGACGCCTACGCCAACAGCAACGGCCACAAATACGGCAACACCAACTTTTACGCCCTCTGCGACGGCAACTGTCTTGCCAACCAATACCGCGACGGCAACGCTCACACCAACAAACACGGCCACGCCGCTCCCAAATGCGACGGCAACAAATACCGCTACATTAGCGCCAAACGTAACTGCCACAAACACGGCTACCGCAACAAATACGCCGCAGCCGGGCGCAACGGCTACCCAAACGCCAACAAACACAGCAACGGCTGTTCCTAATGCAACGGCCACGCCTACCAACACACCTGAGGCAACCCAAGCTGCTGTACAAAGCCAGCCCGCAGAAACAGTTTCGAGGTTATTTGTAGATGTGCGGTCAAACGCTGTTGTTAGCCAGATTGGCAATGACATTGTCTATAAAATATCTGTGATGAATGAAGGCACAGCTGTGGCAACGGACGTTATCCTGCGCACTGGCTTGCCACGCGAACTGGACTATATTGGCGGGTTTAGCAATCAAGGGTCTGTGCGCTACGACAATGAAAAGCGCGAGCTGTTTGCTGACCTAAAATCGATTGCTGCCGGTGACTTAGTAACAATCACTGTGACGGCTAAGGTCAATGAAGACGCCCAGACCGGCGTGCCAATTGAAACCTTTGCGTTTGCAGCAGAAGCCGACGCGGCAATGGAATTGAAAACAAATGTAGCCGGTGTGCAGGTTATTCCAAGTGAACTGCCAAACACTGGGGCTTTCAACACTACAACGCTGATTTTGGCCGGTGTAATTGCGATTGGCCTCGCTGTGCTAGGGTGGCTGTTGCTGTTTGGCGGTACGCTAAAAACAGTGTCCAGACGTAAATAGACGGCGTCTGGAGCCACAGTTAGGCATAATCAATAAAAGGATTAGCTGCGTTACGTTGCGGCTAATCCTTTT
>JAHDBW010000141.1:4377-8902 GCA_020630175.1 Anaerolineales bacterium | reverse complement strand
GACATAAATAGCGCTTACGCGTCTTTTGCCATCCCCGCAACAAGCTTAGCGAGTTCCATAGAGAAGGCTTTAGGTTTTGTCGGCCCACTGGCGTTGAAGACAATGCCTTGCAGGTTTGGCATTGCAGCGAGTTTTTTGAACAGGTTAGACCCTTCAAGCGCCAACGCCAACGGTTGTGTTGCGCCCGGGTTGGCTTTCATGTAGTTGCCCACAAAGTTGGCGGCACAGTCATCCGCAGTAAAAACGGCTGCCATCTGGCGCCCCATTGCATCTGGTGCGAGGAGCAAGTTCGCCCCGTTTGGCGTTTCACGTAAGAACACTTGAAAGAATGGATAGTGATACAGGTAGCTAAAGATCTTTGGATCGCTTTCTTCTTCAATCAACATCGTTTCGAGCTTGACAGCCATTGCCGCTTGACGCAAATCGTTGACTTTGTCATCCATAAAACGCAGACCGGTTTCAGTGCCTAGATCAATATCAATCACTTCGGCGCTGTTACCAAGTAAATCAAAGAATTCGATTGTACTGAGCTTAGAGATGTCACCCCGAATATCATCTGAATTGTGTTCTTGGCCAAATTTCCACATCGCATCGCCATCTGAAAATAACAGCGCCTGTGAATACGAGCGATTTGTTTCGTCGTCTTGATAGACGCCGGTTTTGATATGAACATTGCCGATGTTATCTTTTTGGGTTGGCACTTGCCAGCTGTCGTATTCTGCTAAGAAACGGAGTAAACCGGCGTAGTCAAGTTTGCCTGTTTTGAACAGGTCAATGCTGTTTCGAGGGATGTTGATCATTTTCGTACCCAAATTTCACGCGTGTTGTCTTCGCGAAGCGGCTTGCCTTTGAAGGTAAGGGCGCTTAGTAAGTGTTTGGCGGCTGTGTTATCAGCACCAATAAATGTTTTGATTTTTGTCAGTTTTAGTCGCACACTTGCATACTGCAACATCGTTGCTAAGGCAGTGTGCATCCAACCGTTTTGTTGAAAGTCTGGCGAGATTGCAAAGTGCAACTCTGGCGAGCCCGCCTGCTGTAAGTTTTTCAACCCACAGAAGCCGATCACAATATTCTCTTCTCTTGGTGCAATGCCCCAGAATAACTCTTGCCCTAACGCTTGCCGATGCAAGTGTGCCGCGAGTGCTTGCTCTGTCTGCTTTGCAGTTTGGTGTACCTCAATTTGTAACGCCGTACATAGGGTGCTATTGCTAAATAGCCCATGTAGCTCATCTAGATCACTAGCATTTAGTGCTCTTAGCAAAAGGCTTGGCGTTTCGAGTTGCGGGACATCCATTACCGTTTGAGCAGCTTAGAATTGCTCCAAGAAGCGCATGTCATTGCCCCAGAAATAGCGAATATCTTTGATGCCGTATTTCAACATCGCAATCCGTTCTGGGCCCATGCCAAAGGCAAAGCCGGTATAAATTTCAGGATCATAGCCACCGTTGCGCAGCACATTTGGATGCACCATCCCGCAGCCCATAATTTCAAGCCAACCGGCATATTTACAGACTGTGCAGCCTTTACCACCACAAATGAAACATTCCACATCGACCTCTGCACTTGGCTCGGTGAATGGGAAGTGGCTGGCGCGGAAGCGCGTGCGCACGTCTTTGCCAAACATGCGGCGTGCAAAGTCGGCAATGGTGCCTTTCAAGTTAGCAAATGTTAGGTCGGTGCCGATGGCAAGCCCTTCCACTTGATGAAACTGCACTTCAGAACGCGAGGTGATCTGCTCATAGCGGTAGCACATGCCCGGCAAAATCACGCGAATAGGTTCTGGGTAGAACTCACGCATGGCGTGCACTTGGCCCGGTGATGTGTGTGTACGTAAGATGACATCTTTCTCAGTGGTGTGAAAAGTGTCTTGCATATCCCGCGCTGGGTGCCCGACTGGGAAGTTCAACAATTGGAAGTTGTACTCATCGGTTTCAACATCGCGTGAGCGATAGATTTGAAAGCCCATGTCTGCCCAGATTGCGTAAATTTCATTCAAGATTTGTGTTGAAACGTGCAAGCGCCCGCGTTTGATCGGACGGCCCGGCAAGGTAACGTCTAAGGCTTCGGCGCTAAGCTTGCTGACCATTTCGGCTTGTTTGAGCTCTACTAAGCGTGCGTCATAAGCAGCTTGCAACTCACGTTTGATACGGTTGCCGTTCTTGCCAACAATAGGGCGGTCTTCTTTAGAGAGCGTGCCCATGCTGCCCAGAATGCCTTGCAATTCTGAAGCTTTGCCCAAGTGGGCGTTGTACCAAGCTTTGATCGCGTCTACGCTGTCTGCGGCGCTAAGCGCTGTGCGGGCAGTTTCATCAATTGTGTTGAGTGTATCTAACATAGTTATCTAGTTGATTGAGGGGCGCGTTTACTAGTGGGTTCGTGTGTTGGTTGGCGAGAATGTTCAAGACTGAACCCTCCAACAAACCAGCATACCAACCAGCCAACTAACCACCTATAAGAAAAACGCTCATCCTGAATTGTCAGGACGAGCGTTGAAATCTCGCGGTACCACCTAACTTGCTAGCACTTGTAAAAAGAGCCAGCCGCTTTAGACTGTGTAACGGACAGGTGACCGGCGCAACCTACTAAAGTGGGTTCAATTGCGCAGCTCGGAAGTGAAATTCAGCGGTTGCGAATAACGTTTTCAGTCTAAGACGTCAATTCCTGTCGTGTGCAGCGCTTACTGTGCTTCGTCAGTGCTTTTATTTTAGTTTTGATGAAATTATAGCCAAGCGGGCCTTACTTCCGCAAGGTGTAGGTGCTAATCGGCACCATTTGATGCTGTGGATTGCCGTTTTCATCGAACGCGGTGAAGTCCATCATCATATAGCCCGGTGATGGCGTGTTTTGTAGCTTCCGGTTTTGCTTGATTTCTTGCAAGGAACGGATCACATCATGGGTTGGATTAGACCCCAGACCAACCAAAATGCCGGTAAGCGCCACGCCAACACTTGGGAAGAGCGTGCTAATCGGCCCGGCGTCGATTGCGCCAAAGCCGGTAGCTTGGAACACGTCTAGCCCAATAACGGCCGTGATCAACATGCCAAATACGCTACCAGCGTACATACTCAGTAATTTTTTACCGGGATTGTCTTTGATGGTCGCAACAAAGTCTGACAGGCCAGTAATCGCTTGGTTGGCGGCGTTGATGTCTTTGACCATGCGTGGGTAGCGGCGTTGCACGTAGTTGATGCCTTGAAAGGCCGTCACCGCATATAAATTGACCTGCTGATTGTTTGGCGCAAGGTCGCGGAATTCTTCAATCCGGCCCCGGATTTTTTCTAGTTCGCGCCACGCCATATCGACTTGTTCGCGCGTCATTTCGCCCGCTTCTTTGGCGACTTTCAAGTTCTCTGCGGCTTCTTGAAAGATGGGGACGATTTGTGAATCCACATCATCAATTAGCGCGGTGACCTGACCGTTGAGCACGCTCAGCGGCCACCAACCGCCTTTTGTGCTGGCGATCATGGTCCACATGGCTTCGAGCACGCGCTCAATGCCCAACGCTACGGCAGAAATCAGGCCAAGCGTTGCGGCAGTGTTCGTCAGGTTGACTTCAGAAACCTGACCGAAGCGCCCAACTAGCGCAAACAAAATGCCCATAAGTCCTAGGGCGCAAACAATCCATACTTTTAGTCGATTCCGTTTCATAAAGTCCTCTGTCCGGTGCGTGTGTGGCTAGATTGTATCAGGCCTGAATGGCGTGCTGTGCCAAGGCCTCATAGAGAGGAACACACTGTGCCAGCAATGGTTTCAGTGTCTCTGGAAATGCTGCGGTTTTGGGTACATAAGGGGCGAAGCCGCTTGAGGCGTGCACGCTGTGATACCAATACTTGGCCCAAGTGCCATCTTCTGGCCGAGCACCGGGTTCCCAAGTAAGCATGGCCGGATCAAATGGGATGTCAATCGCGGCGCATAGTTGGCGCAGCACGCTTTCTGGATTCAGCAAGACTTGTTTTGACTCCAATACCGGTGGGATTTGCCCAATCGATTGCAAGTAATCTAGCATTTCTAAATGAATGGCATAGCCAGTATCATGCAGCGGCGGCAGCGCAATTTGCTTCGCGTATGAGGGCAGCATATCGACCGGGTCACGGGTCAGCAAAACGTTGGTAGTGTCTTGTAACCAGTCCCAGTCTAGGTTGACCATGTGGTGCGTCATTTGCTTGAAAAAGACAATCGGCGTGTCATATTCGGCGAAGATTACATCGCGCAACACGTTTTGCCAATTGGTATCTTGGCTTTGCAGAGATTCGGCTGATCCGGGGTGATACGTATCGGCGTCGGTTGTATGTAAATAGTGGGCATACAACGGTTCATCGACGATGGTGGTGTCGGCCCGCTGGGCAAATGAATACATCAACGCGGTAGAAATATTTCGTGGGCCAGACCAGACGCAAATTCGCTTTGTTTTCATAAGATTGATTTTAGCGTATATCATTGATGGCCTATCGCATTACGCCATATTTGCATTTGTAAATGGATTGAAATCCATTGCTAGTGGCGTAAACATGCTAAAGCATGTTTA
>JAHDBW010000141.1:0-4277 GCA_020630175.1 Anaerolineales bacterium | reverse complement strand
AGCATGTTTACAACTACTAGTTGCAGAATTCATTCTGCCGACTACTAACAAGACTAATCATTCGATCACACGCTTGTATTTATTACGAACATTCTTATGCAACTTACGCCAGCCGACGTCAAACATCTCTACACCAGCGAAGACCCAGTGCATGATTTTTCGCATATCGAACGTGTGCACCGTCACGCGTTACAGATTGCTGAAAAAGAAGGCGCTGCGATTGAAATTGTGGCCGCCGCTGCGCTATTGCATGACGCCGAAGATGCGACAAGCGCGACAGACGCGCGGCTCACGCATCACGAAGCAAGTGCGGCTTTTGCGGGGCGCTTTTTAGCCGCGCGTCATTGGGATGCAGATGCGGTTGCAGCCGTGCAAGCGTGTATTCGCGCCCATCGGTTCCGCGCCGGTGATGTGCCGCAGTCGTTAGAAGCCAAATGCTTATTTGATGCCGATAAGCTCGATGCGATTGGCGCAATTGGCGCTGCCCGTGCCATTGCCTACGCCACACAAGCGGGGACGCCGTGGTATGCAACGCCATCGCAATTGTTTTTAGAAACTAATGAAAAAGAAGCGGGTGAAGTGCACAGCGCTTACCATGAGTTTTGCTTCAAGCTGCGCAACATTCGGCAGCGCTTACAAACGCCGACCGGTCAACTATTGGCTGTCAAACGGCATCAGGCGCTGGCGCAATTCTTCACGCAATTACAAGCGGAATACACTGGCGTTGTTGTTGACGAAATCCAACGGACAAACACGGTGCTGTATTGTGACAACTGGCAGGCTACGGTTGCGTTCTACAAAGACGTTCTACAGCTGCGTGCCGAAACTGAGCTTGAGTGGTTTGTGGAATTTGCGCTGGGCAATAACGCCTACGTGAGTTTGATTGATACCGCACGTACGAAACATAAAAGTAGTCACGGTGAAGGAGTATTGCTAGCGTGGCAGGTTGCTGATCTTGCTAGCTGGCATCAAAAGCTGACTGATTTAGGGGTGGCTGTTAGCGCAATCAAGTCTGAATTGAATGCGCATCTCTTTCGGTTTCGTGATCCTGAAGGGACACGCATTGAGTTGTGGGAGTAGTGGGGGAATTCAATACAAAGGCGCGGAGAAGGAATCACAAGATAACAACTAAGAACTCCGCGTTTATCTGTGCTCGTCAGCGGCAAAAAATTTCTGTGATCCCCGCGTTCAATTTCTTTCTCCATTCAGCGTGACGACAATCCGTCGTTCCCCACCATAGTCGCGATGCTCACACAAATAAATGCCTTGCCACGTGCCTAGGTTCAATTTACCGTGTGTAATTGGCACGCTTACCGACTCGCCAATCAAAATCGCTTTGATATGCGCGGGCATATCGTCTGGGCCTTCCAGCGTGTGCTTGAAATAGGGCATATTCTCTGGCGCAATCTGGTTGAAGTGTGCTTCTAAATCGTGCCGGACGGTGGGGTCGGCGTTCTCGTTGAGTGCCAGCGATGCAGACGTATGTTGTATAAAGAAGTGTGCTATTCCTAGATTGAACTCCCGTAACTGCGGTAACTGGCGTAAAATCTCTGAAGTTACTAAATGAAATCCGCGTGGCTTGGCCGATAAATGTAGTGTTGTCTGGAACCAGGTCATTTTCTTACTCGTTGGGCTGAGTGGTTGTTGGCACAATATAACAATCATAAACGATCCAACGAATACGCCCACAGGCGCTGTTATGTCTAAAATCACTATTGTTGGGGCTGGCCTAGTTGGCTTAGCTACCGCAATCAAAATTACGCAACAAAATCCAGACCACCAAATTACGGTGATTGAAAAAGAAACCACGGTTGGGAAACACCAATCGGGGACAAATTCTGGCGTGTTGCACTCCGGCATCTATTACAAGCCGGAAACGTTTCGGGCCAAGATGTGCCGCGTTGGCAAAGCCGAACTGGAAGCATTTTGCGAAGAAGAAGCGGTTCCTTATGAAAAGTGCGGCAAAGTGATTGTGGCCGTTTCTGAGGACGAACTGCCGAGTCTCGCGACGATTTACGAGCGCGGCCAAGCCAATGGCGTCGATTGCCGTTTGGTGGATAAGGCTGAGCTGGCCGAAATTGAACCACATACCGCTGGCATCAAAGCGATCCACGTGCCGGAATCTGGCATTGTTGACTACCCACTTGTGGCAGAACGCATGGCGCAACGCCTGCAAAAGCTAGGGCATACGCTCAGGCTAGGCACGCGCGTGACCGGCATTCGTGAACATCAAGATGCAGTAACAGTTGAAACCGACAAAGGCGAAGTAAGTAGCGACTTGCTCATTACCTGTGCGGGATTGCAAAGCGACCGCGTGGCAACAATGGCCACTGGTGCCAGTTCCGATGTGCAAATTGTGCCGTTCCGCGGTGAATATTACGAGCTCAAGCCGAGTGCAAATTATCTGTGCCGGGGGCTTATTTATCCGGTGCCCGATCCGCGCTTCCCGTTCTTGGGTGTGCACTTTACAAAAATGATTGACGGCAGCGTTGAGTGTGGCCCGAACGCGGTCCTCGCTTGGGCGCGTGAAGGCTATTTGAAGCGCGACGTGAATCTGCGTGATCTTTCTGAAGCCATTCGCTATCCGGGCTTTCAAAGCTTAGCGCGTAAATACTGGTTGAAGGGCGCGGGCGAAGTCTGGCGTTCGTTCAATAAATTTGCGTTTGTCAAAGCGCTACAGCGCCTCGTGCCAGATATCCGCGCCAATCAGTTGGTGTACACGCCTGCCGGTGTACGCGCCATGGCATTGCAATCTGATGGTGAAATGATGGATGACTTCGCCTTCCGCGACTCGCGCCGCACCATCAACGTGGTCAATGCGCCATCGCCAGCGGCAACGGCCTGCTTGAAAATTGGCGAGCTGATTGCGAATAAGTTACCGGAACGGTTGGGGTAATTCGTATTGGGTAATGCGTAAGGGCACTTGAGTAGTGCGATGATAACTCTGATTAAGAGACATCACTTAGACTGCAAAAGACCTTATTCGTAAACACCACCAAATACGCATTACGCCTTACGCATTATGCTCACAATTATCGGCGGTGGCCCCGCTGGCCTAATTGCTGCCGAAACGCTGCTAGCAGCCGGTCAATCAGTCACCTTATATGACGCCATGCCTTCAGTGGGGCGCAAGTTCCTAATTGCGGGTAATGGTGGCCTCAACCTGACCCACGCGGAGCCTTATGCTGAGTTTGTCAGCCGTTATGGCAAGCGTGCTGCGCAGCTTCAACCGTATTTAGATCAATTTACACCAACCGACTTACGCAACTGGGTACATGACTTTGGCATTGACACGTTCGTCGGCACCTCGCAACGGGTGTTCCCCGCAGAGATGAAAGCCGGACCACTGCTGAGCGCTTGGAAAAAACGACTTACTGCCCAAGGTCTAATTACAAAAACGCGCCAGCGTTGGCTGGGTTGGAACGCTGCTGGAAATTTGCGCTTTGAAACGCCAAAGGATGAAATCTGCGTTGCGTCCGCGGCGACCGTGCTTGCGCTCGGCGGGGCGAGTTGGCCGCAGACCGGAGCGACCGGCGATTGGGCAGCAACATTGGCCGATAAAGGTGTTGCGCTGGCACCGTTTCAGCCTGCCAACTGCGGCTTTGATGTAGCGTGGTCACCGCATTTCAAAACCAAATTTGCCGGTGTGCCAATTAAATCAGTGGCGCTTTCTGCGCAGCACTTTCAGCGGCGCGGTGAGTTCGTGATGACCGAGACTGGCATTGAAGGCAGCCTCATTTATGCAGCTGCGGCGGGCTTGCGTGACGCGATTTCAGCCGACGGTAGCGTCACAATCCACTTAGACCTTGCGCCAGACTTTGACTTGCAGACGGTTCAATCCAAGCTCGGCAAGCGTGGCTCAAAATCGATTTCATCTTATCTTGCAAAAGCGCTGGGCTTGAGCAAGGTCAAAATCAACCTGCTGTATGAAGTGGGGGATAAAACACAATTTACCGATGTTGCCTATTTCGCAACGCTAATCAAAGACTTACCGCTAACGCTGACCGCGCCAAGGCCAATACGGGAAGCCATTAGCACAGCCGGGGGAGTCTCTTTTGAGGCACTAACGCCTGATCTGATGCTGACCGCATTGCCGGGCACGTTTTGCGCTGGTGAAATGCTAGACTGGGAAGCCCCAACCGGCGGCTATTTATTGACCGCTTGTTTTGCAACTGGGAAAGCTGCCGCGCAAGGTGTGCTAGACTGGTTAGCTGCGCAAGCTAAAATTGACACCTGACACCTGACACCTGACACCTGACACCTGACACCTGACACCT
>JAHDBW010000486.1 GCA_020630175.1 Anaerolineales bacterium | reverse complement strand
ATAGTATTAATACCATTGAGATTAGTCAGGACAAGGCGTGGGGGTCTGGGGGTGTTTTGAAAGGGTCAATTTCACCCCTTGAAACCCAGAAATCACCATACTGCTCGCGAAGCGGTGGCGCAGCCACATGTCGGCGAGCTATCCACCTGGTAATGCTGAATTGACTAAAAACCGGCACATTTGGCGGCAATCTTTGCGCCAATACGACAAGATGGCCGCTTCTATCTTCCAATCCAGCCCATGAAGAGCGCCAACTATGCACTCTTGCGCTCGTAAGACACAGACAACCCGCTGCCTCTAAATACCATCATGACCAAACAAATCCCAACTGCCCCGCCAGACTTACCGTTCATCACCACCACGCAAATGATCGAAGTGGATCGCGCGATGATGTTTGATTACAAGATCGAATTGATGCAAATGATGGAAAACGCGGGGCGTAATTTGGCGCATTTAGCGCGGCAACGCTTTTTAGATCACGCGCCACAAGGCAAAACAGTTGTGGTCTTAGCAGGAACTGGCGGCAATGGCGGCGGCGCACTGGTCGCGGCGCGGCGTTTACATAATTACGGCGCAACCGTGCAAGTCTATCTCACCAAACCTGCTGAACAGTTCACGCCCATTCCAGCGCATCAATTAGACATTGTGCGGCGGATGGAGATCCCGGTAGCCCAAGCCGCAGCACTTGAGACGGCCATTGCGCCAGACCTGATTTTGGACGGTGTGATTGGATACAGCTTAAACGGCGCACCACGCGGCACTGCCGGCGACATGATCCGTTGGGCAAATGCTAGCGCAGCATCAATTTTGGCCTTAGACGCGCCGTCTGGCGTTGATACAACTACTGGCACGGTGTATACGCCAGCAATCAAGGCGGACGCAACCATGACATTAGCACTGCCGAAAACCGGTTTCCGCGCAGCTGGCATCAAGGCGCAAGTGGGTGAACTTTATCTGGCTGATATCAGCGTGCCGCCGGAATTGTATGCCAGCCCAGCCCTACAACTTAACGTTGGTAACATTTTTGCCGCCAGCGACCTCTTACGGATTTGGTAACCATGCAACGCACCGCTTTTGGCACACAAACTACAACGGTCACCCCTATCGGCTTGGGCTTAGCGGCGCTTGGACGGCCGGGATATATCAATTTGGGGCACGACGCCCAACTTGGCGCAGACAAAACCATTGCGGGCATGGAAGCCAATGCCCATCGGGTGCTGCAAACCGCTTGGGATGCTGGCGTGCGTTACTTTGATGCTGCCCGATCTTATGGTCGTGCTGAGCAATTCTTAGCGAGTTGGCTCGCAAAGAATGCGGCAATTGCGAATGAGATTACGGTCGGCTCTAAATGGGGATACACCTACGTTGCCGACTGGCAGACAAACTTGCCTGCTGGGCAGAAGCATGAAGTCAAAGAACATTCATTAGCAAACTTCA
>JAHDBW010000140.1 GCA_020630175.1 Anaerolineales bacterium | reverse complement strand
TCGCTAAAAATCCACCTCTCGCGTGATTTGCTGCCTGGGCATATTGAAAACTAAACATAACGCTAAAAAGCCAAGCAAAATCGCTTGGCTTTTTTATTTAACAGCATCGATCAACCATACCGCATTGTTGTACTTACACTAATTTTCTGCCCGCTACCCAACTAGTACGTAAGCTTCGTTTTGGTGGTTTGCACCCCAAGAATGGCCTATGATGGCGGAAACACAAAGTCATTTGCGTTAAAACACCACACAGTAACCCAGCGGCATATCCCCTATATGCCATTATTAGAAAGGTAATTAAAGATGAATTCGCACCGTGTATTTATTGCTCTTTCAGCAATGCTGCTTGCCTTGTTAGCCTGTCAACCGCTTTCGATTTTTCCGACACCAACAGAGCCAGCAGGTGGCACCGGTGATGTTGATGCAACAAGCGTGGCGGCGATGGTTTCAACATTGGCTGCACAAACGCTAGAAGCCCGTGATACCACAACTCAAGCCGCGACAGCGGTCCCAACCACGACTGAGGCCGACGAAACAACAACAGATGCGCCCGTCCAAGCCGCAACAGAAACAACCAATGCAGACGCGCCAGCAGCCAGCGCTAGCCTTGTAAACCCTGATCCAGATTGGCAGGCTTACACTGCCCAAGGTGCTTCCGGCGTCCTATGGCGAAATGGCGATATTGGCATGGTCAACATCACCAATGGAGACCACCGCGTACTCACCAGCTATGGGTACAACACTGCCCCCAAACTTTCACCAGATGGCCGATACATTGCCTATCAATCTATTCCTAGTGCGCTAACCAGCGATCCGAACTGGCAACAAGGCTGGGATGACCAACGGTATAACGTCTGGGCGATTAGCGCTGATGGCACGCAAACCTTCCAGCTTACAGATAGCGTTGCAGACCGCACAAATTTACGCTGGTCTCCCGTTGATACGGCCATGCTGGCCTGGTTAGAGGGTGGCGACACGCTGATGCTCAAAGGCATTAACGCCCGCGTAGATCGCGCGTATCCCGTTGCCGGTGCAGTGCACTTTGAATGGCACCCCGATGGCAACCTGTTTACCGTCGTCAAGAACGGTCGCTTAGTAAACATTGATGTTGCTTCTGGTGCTGAAACGGCGCTAATTGATCAAACCGCATTGCCAGACGGTGTCAACGCAATTGATGTCACTTGGTTTAGCAACGGGACGCACATCGCGTATACGCTAGTGGATAGCAGCGCCTGTACAGATGAAAATATGCCGCCACAACTGTGTGAAACAAAAGAGATTCACATTGTAGACGTAGCGAGTGGGACTGTTCTGCACACAATTGAAGGTGCGCGGGCAGCAAAAATCTCGCCAGACGGCAGCCAAATGACGGTATTAGAAGGCAGCGGCTACGGCGATGCCTGTGGGGTTGATTTAGGCTTAGGCTTACTGACGCTCGGGCCAGACTATAAACCAACAGTCGCCCGCACATTACCAGATATTTTCTTGCCAGAAGTGTTATCACTACAAGACACCAGCGGGCCATACCCCACTGATTATGATCAAGTGGTTTGGCGTGATAACGAAACGGTTGTTGCTGCGCTTGGGTTGCCATGTTCGCCAACCGTCACCGCAGCTGGGCAATATGTCATTGATGTGAATGCCGGCACGGCAACGCAACTTAGCGCGAACGGTATCCCGTTTGATCCAGCCCAATCTACATTAGATACGCAGCTCATTGCCGCTGGTGCAGACCCAACCCAACTGATTGTTGGCATCACCAAGCCAACCATTGATACCCCCTATTTGGGAGACATTACCGTCATGCAAGCCAATGGCGCAAATGCCAAACAGCTCACCACATATGGGTACAATCGCAATCCGGTGCTTTCGCCAGATGGCACCCAAATTGCGTATCAATCGGTTGCCAGCGACTTTGTAAATAGCGGCGGACTGGCCACCATGCAAAGCCCTGATGACGCACCATATAACATTTGGATCATCAATGTAGATGGGTCTAATCCGATACAAGTGACAAATTCAGCGGATGTTTTCCGGGGCAAGCCTAGTTGGTCTCCGGGTGGGGATTACATAGCGTTTAGCGAGGGTGGCACCATTGTTGAATATAACATTGCCACTGGCGAGCAGATTGTTTGGGGTGATGCGTTTGCGGTTTATCCAAAATACGCACCAGATAATGAAACGCTTTGGTATGTAGACGGCAACGGCGCACTGATTAGACGCTCGCGCCTAACCGGAGAAACCACCGTATTTGCGTCAACAGATACCAGAGCCGGCACTGTCGGTAACTTTGTTTTTGGCGAAACGCCATACCAGCCGGAAGCCTTTAACGTTCTGTTTTCAATTGAAGACAGCAGCGTGGTGCCAGAAATCGGTAGCGTGGTGCCAAGCGAGCTGTATGTCACGGCTGGTAATGCGGTAGAAACATATGAGGGCACCTCTGTGTTCGGGGGCAGTAACATCCGGCCTGAGGTATACATGCAAGACCGCATTGTGGGGCGCACAGGCTCTGGCTATGGCGATGCTTGCGTGGTGGATTTGAATCTAAATATTTCTGGCGGCTTTGGCGATTCCAGTTCAACCACCATCAATACGTTGACGATTTTGCCACTAACCGATCCGGGCACATTTTTCTACTTACCAGATCATCAGCCAATGCAACCGCTATCTGACCGTATCATCATGGTGTACTTGCAAGACACCTGTACCCCTGAAGGCGCCTCACAAGGCGGCTGGTATGCCGTTGATATCATCAAAAAGAGCGCCGTTCTTGTAAGCCTTGGCGGCTAAGAAAACAAGTCATGCCCCCAACGTCCAATGTGTAACCCGTTGGGCGTTGGGCTAATCTTCGTCTACCGCGTACGCTTGCAGCACTTCTAGCGGCGCAAATTCCAACATCTTCTCATGCGTGGCGCTCAGCTTGAGCTTGGGTGCCACGCCCGCCTGATAGGCTTCAACCCAGCGCGCGGCGCACAAACACCAGCAATCCCCACCTTTTAACCCCGGAAACCGATACTGCGGCATTGGCGTGCTTAGGTCGTTGCCCTGTGCTTTAGAAAAGGCCAAAAATTCTTCCGTCATTACGGCGCAGGTCGTGTGCACGCCCCGATCTTGCGGCCCCGTTTTACAATGCCCATCGCGGTAAAACCCGGTCAGTGGATCTTTACAGCACAGCTTGAGCTCAGTGCCGAGTACGTTCTTTACAATGCGTTTTCCAGTTCCGTTTTGAGTAGTCATGGGAATGTTTTACCACTTGATGTTGGTGTTGGCAAAAGATTCTACTGACTTGCAGCAACGTGTCTGCTGTGTCCGCATTGTGGGGCCAACTGCCAAATACGTCACATGAATTTCTGTTTGCTTTAGACTTTTAGATAAAGTGTTTGTCTCAATACTGAAATAATAAAACCTTAAGCGAACCACAATATTTTTTTGTGGCAATTGACCCTATACTAATTATGTAACGACGAACAGCAGCCAGAACCCTTTTATCCAATAGGCAGGCTTTCAGTCTCCGACATTTCATTGTCTGGCTAGCCTGAACGCGTTACAGAACTTATTTGAACGCCCGTGATTATTACGGGCGTTTTTTGATTCTACTGGTCAGTAAAAACAGCATTGAACCAACGCAAGTAGGTGTCTAGCGCATTGGCCCAAAAGGATGGAATATGCGCACCGGGGCGAACTTGGTGGATGTGTTCAATGTCACGCGCAATAAGCAACTCGTGCAGCGCAACGTGCTGCGGTAGAAAGCCATCGCTTTCACCAACGTCTAAGTACAGTGCTGGCATGGGGTCTGCAGAAAGCAGCGTTTCAACCTTGGTTGCGCCATAGGTCAGGACCGGCCCGCTATAAATGCCAACAGCTCCGAACGTGTCTGGATAAAGCAACCCGATAAATGCCGCCTTACTGCCGCCCGCAGACATGCCAGCAATGCCACGCTGGGTACGGTCTGCGCGGGTTCTAAAGTCTGTATCGATGGCTGGCACAATAGTCTGTACGAGCGTGTCGGCGTATTGTTGGCCGTCCCAATCGTGCTTGACCGTTGGCGAAACAATGATCATTGGTGCCAGTTCGGCATTGCCAATGAGCGTGTCGGACACCGTACCTGCCCCTAACGTGAACCATGAATAGCGGCTAGCGCCACCACCGTGTAGTAAATACAACACTGGGTAATGAGCATCTGTTTGGTCATAACAGGGTGGCAAATAAACGCTAGCACTGAGCGTGCCGTAAGCTTCAGTGTCAAAGCGCGCATCGACCACGGTGCCAGTTGTGTCTGCACAAATAGAACGCGCCCGTGTATCTGCACAGGCGCTTAGAAAAATAAGGCTAAGGCTTATGCTTAAATACACGCGCGCATGTTTAGATCTAAAAAAAGTTGTAAGGCAAGCAATAAAACACATGTTTAAAGAAACGCGCAGACATCCGGTTGCTGTAACGCAATGGCCTATTTAGCAAAAAAGAATTATATGGCGTATATCTAATCTTATACTGCGCGTTTTATAACCAGAATCTTACACGTCGTGTACCTATTCTGTATCGGCTGAAATTTATAATGCAAACACCAATGCAATCTTCAATTTCAATACCAACCGCTGTTTGGTCACCACTTAAATTACTCAGCCTACAAAATCTTTTACGAGGAATTAGCGACGCCCTGTTTACCGCAGTTGCATACGCGCTATTTCTGGCACAGTTCGGCTCAGGGTACTTGCCTTATGTTTTCTTGGTTATTGCGGTAGTGACGCCATTAGCTTCAAGCATATTCAATACAATTCACCATAAAACAACAGTAAGACGCTTGGTTGTAGGCTCTTTACTGCTGCTTAGCGTGTTGTTTGGAGGGTGGTGGTGGCCACTTCAGTATCAATCTCTTAATTGGGTTCCATTTGCTTTAGTAGTAACGCTTACGTTCTTTGAAATGTTTGGCTCGATTGTTGTTGGAGTGCAAACAAGCCGACTTTTCAATGTGCGTGAAATTAAAACCAATGTTCCAATTATGCTGATGTTTCAGCTACTTGGGATTGCGTTAGGCGGGCTGGCAACCACCCATATTGCAGCATTGCTTGGTAAAGAAACCCATCTAATTTTGGTAGCAGCCGCGATTTTAGTGCTAGTTGCAATATTAGCCTGGTGGATTTCTATACAGTATCCAACCGGATTTTCAGAAAAGCCGACCCGAGAGAGCAATGTAACATCAGCTAGCGCATGGGCTCAATTGACGCAGCCATTTGTTAGAAATGTTTTTACCTATCAGTTTCTATCTACATTAGGAACAAGTTTGGCGTTGGCTATATTTCTACTGCAGGCCCAGCGCTACTTAGGCGGCGATATGACGCAAATGACAACGTTTATGGGGCACTTTTTAGCAGCAACTTATGCTGTAGCAATTGCAACATTATATTTTGTCTCTAAACCGTTGTTACGGCGCTGGGGCTTATATTATGGATTATTTGCAAATCCACTCAGCGTATTGTTGCCAGTTACAGGCCTACTATTGGGCGTAGTCTTTTTACCGCAACAGGCGTTGCTACTTTTTATATTTGCCTGTGCTTGCCGCTTGATTGATGTGGTGTTCACACGGGGGGCAACGTCTCCGGCGATTAAGGCAATCTATCAAATTATTCCTGCAAACAACCGGGTTGCTGTCATCACTGCAATTGGCGGCGTTAGTACTCCTTTGGCATTTGGGGCAACAGGCCTAAGCCTGCTGTTCTTTCAAAAAACACCAGGGTTAACGGATATACACTTTCTAATTTTTACATTAGTGATCTGCGTATTGTGGTGCATATTTGCATGGCTCACAATGAAAGGGTATCGGCAAACATTACAAAAGCAAGTCAACCGCAACGTGCTAAGCAAAATTGAGCTTGATTTGACCTTCGAAGACAATATGAAGGTTGTGAATACACTGATCAATAGTAATGAAATAGCGCAAGTGCGGTTGGGGCTTGATATTCTAGAAAAAAATGACTGGCAAACGTATCAACAATTACTTATTGAACTGCTGCCAACAGCACCAGAACACATTTTGTTGGAGCTTGTTTCCCGCATTGAAAAAGCACAGCTGCCTGCTGCTGGGCAAGCGATCCACAAATTGCTAAAAAAGCGTCACAGCCCAACGCTGCAACAGCAATTAGTCAAAACGCTGGTCGCCATTGATCCTGTAGAGCATCATCAAGCAGCCTGCCGTTATCTGCGTAGTACAAATACATCTCGGCAAGTAGGCGCAATGATTGGCCTGTTGAAGTACGGGGGCGTAAATGCCAAAGTTGTAGCTGGAGAAGAATTACTCAAGACGAATAATCGATCAGATACAGCAAGCCAGAAATTAGTCGCAACTGTCATTGGTGAAATTGGCGACCAAAATTTCTATGCGCCGCTTATTACCAAACTAAACTCATCAGTGATTGCTGTGCGCCAAGCAGCCCTAGAAGCAGCTGGCGCACTCAAAAATCCACGCTTATTGCCAGATATTATTGCAAATTTAGATGATCCAGCAACGCGTTCGACTGCACTAAATACTTTGTTGCAATATGAGGCGCAACTTGTGAATATTACGCGTGATGCACTAGAGCACCCTTGGGCCTTTAGCGCACTAAACACCGCACGGTTTATTCGGGCACTCGGCCAAACCAACGCACCAGAGCGCATAGAGATCCTTACCCCTCATATTGATTATCCAGACCCCGTTGTCAGAACGGTGATATTAGCAACGCTGAGAAAAGCAGGCTACCGTGAACCCTCGCAGACACAGTCGTGCCAAGCACAGTTAGAAGCCGAGATTGACGCTGCAATTGCGCTATTTGCCCTTTCCCATGGCCTAGGAACCAACCCCGCAGTAGACGCATTACAGAAAGCCCTATTACACCCACTTGGGCAAATAAAAAAACGCATCTTTTCACTCTTGTGCTTTCGTTATGGGGAACAAGTGCTATCAGGCCCACAAGCAGAGCTCACTGCCCCTGATCGCAGTCGGCAAGCAATTGCACTAGAAACGTTAGATGTTTTGTTTTCTACAGCTGATTCCGCGCTGCTAATGCCATTACTTGACCCTGATATAACACTTAGTAAGCGGCTAGCGGTATTACGCACAAAATTTACTGTGCCAACATATACGCAGTTAGAAAGCCTGCAAACCTTGATTGAAACACCGCCTGACCAGTGGGTAAGCGCGTGTGCCATTAAAGCAGCAGTCAATTTGCAACATCATTCACTAACACCGCTAATTCAGGCCGTTGCATCTAAAGAACACGCGGGCGCAGCAGAAACAGCTAAGCATATGCTGCACCCCAATAGCTCCGCCACTACAGAACCACTAACGCGCATCGTTCAGTTGCTGCATGAAACGGTTGTGTTTGATCGTATCTCTCCAAATATCTTGACGTTATTTGCGTCTCAAGTTGCATCCGAAACGTTGACTGTTGAACAATCGCTAATCCAACAAAGTGCAGCACCAGACAAGATGTTTATCATTGCAGATGGCGAAGTTGAAGTACGGATTGATGGGCAGTCTGTAATCACGCTTGGGAAAAATCAAACAGTTGGTGAATTAGCGCTTTTCACACAACAAGCCCGCGCCGCAGATGTTGTCGCCACTATGCCAACCAATGTGCTTAGTATTGGAAAGCAAGAACTACAGACCTTTATGGCTGAGCAACCTGAAGTTGCACACGGCATTATTCAGGCGCTTAGCATACGCATTGCAAAGCAAGGCGCCAGCTTTGCCCTCGGCTAAGTATCGTTTTACGCAAGGATCTCCGAGTTTTCAAGAAAAAATTCGCCCAACCACGTCTAAGCTAAGCTACAATTAGCATATGGCAGACACCATCATCCCTTTAACTGAGATTAGCTCCACGAAAAGTAAGCGACCTGAAAAAGAACTTGGCCCGCGCCCACAACGGCGCCCGCCTTGGATTAAGGTCCGTGCACCAAGCGGTGAACAATACGAACACCTCAAAACATTGATGCGTTCAAAATCACTCCATACAGTTTGTGAAGAAGCAAATTGCCCAAACATCGGTGAGTGTTGGGGCTCTGGCACAGCAACATTCCTAATGATGGGTGACACTTGTACACGCTCTTGTGGATTTTGTGATATCAAAACCGGTATGCCCAGCCCGATGGATTGGGCTGAACCATTGCGGGTAGCACAAGCTATTCAGTCGATGAATTTACGCCACGCCGTGATTACCAGTGTCAATCGTGACGAACGTCCAGATGGCGGCGCTCCGATTTTTGCAATGGTGATCAAGCAAACTCGAAAATTACAGCCAGGCTGTTCTATTGAAGTGCTAATACCTGATTTTAAGGGAAGTAAAGATGCCCTAAAAATTGTGATGGATGCTCGCCCAGAAATTTTGAATCACAACGTAGAGACTGTACCGCGTCTGTTCAAGAAAGTTCAGCCGCAAGATGATTACAGTTGGGCACGTG
This sequence comes from Anaerolineales bacterium, assembly GCA_020630175.1. GTDB lineage: Bacteria > Chloroflexota > Anaerolineae > Anaerolineales > UBA6668 > JAHDIM01. Next base: position 485 of record JAHDBW010000140.1, on the reverse strand, counting down.
AAACCCTCACCAACGCAAAAGTTATGGACAAAGACGTGCTCACCAAGAGTGGCGTTATGGTCGGCTTAGGCGAGACAATGGAAGAGCTCAAAGAAACGCTCGCTGATATGCGGAGTTGGGGGGTAAACATTGTAACGATCGGGCAATACCTGCAACCTTCACGCAAACACTTAGCGATGGACCGGTATTACACAATGGAAGAATTTGTGGAGATCGAACGTTACTGTAATGAAGATTTGAAATTCGATTGGACAGAATGTGGGCCACTTGTCCGCTCTAGCTATCACGCAGACCGCCAAGTACGTGAGTTGAGCAAGGTTTACAAGCAGCTTTACCCAAATAGCGGCACGTAAATCGCGCTTATTGTCTTGTCAAAGATACCTGGTCTAAGCAAATGCTTAGGCCAGTTTTTATTTAAATAACGCAACCGGCTTATTTATAAAAATTGCGCCAACGCTGCGGCAACACCATTTGCATTATTACTG
>JAHDBW010000139.1 GCA_020630175.1 Anaerolineales bacterium | reverse complement strand
CGCATTGACGCGTTGTTAGCGGAAATGACGCTGGCCGAAAAAATTGGCCAGATGACGCTAATTGAGAAGAATAGTATTGATCCGGCGGCGGTCACGGACTATGCAATTGGCGGCATTCTTAGCGGGGGCGGGGGCTATCCGAAAAATAATAATACGCCTCAAGGCTGGGCTGAAATGGTCGATGGCTTTCAGCAAGCCGCGCTCGACACGCGCCTTGGTGTCCCGATGATTTATGGCGTGGATGCCGTGCATGGGCATAGTAATGTCGCGGGCACGGTAGTATTTCCCCACAACATTGGGCTGGGTGCGGCCAATAATCCTGCGCTGATGACGCGCATTGGGGAGGTCACCGCCGCCGAAATGGTGGCGACCGGTATTTATTGGAATTACGGCCCTGCCGTTTCTGTGCCGCAAGACATTCGCTGGGGGCGTACCTATGAAGGCTATAGCGAAGACACGGCAATTGTCTCCAGCTTGGCAAGTGCCTATTTACGGGGTCTACAGCAAGACGATCTCGCTGCGCCAGATACGGTGTTGGCGACAGTTAAGCACTTTGTGGCCGATGGTGGGACGCGCTGGGGATCTTCAAAAACAAGCAATTATCAAATGGATCAAGGCGTGGCACGCGGCGATATGGACTTGCTGCGCCGTGTGCATCTCCCACCATATGAAGCCGCCATCGAAAACGGCGCGCAAAGCGTGATGATCTCATTTTCCAGTTGGAACTATGTCAAGATGCATGGCAACCATGACCTGATTACGGGCGTACTCAAGGATGAATTAGGCTTTGATGGTTTTGTTGTCGCGGACTGGGGCGGGGTAGATCAGATTTCGCTGAGCTATTACGAAAGCGTGGTGCGGGCGATCAATGCTGGCATTGATATGAACATGGTGCCGTATGACTATGAAACATTCATCGAAACGCTGACGATTGCCGTTGAGGCGGGGGATGTGCCGCTGGCGCGGATTGATGATGCCGTGCGCAACATTCTCAAGCTGAAATTTGCATTGGGCTTGTTTGAGCGTCCCTTTTCTAATCCAGACTATTTAGCTAGCGTTGGGTCCGCAGACCATCGTGACGTGGCCCGTCAGGCGGTGCGCGAGTCGGCGGTGTTACTAAAGAACGACGCAGAGTTATTACCGTTAGATCCGGCGCAACCGGAAATATTTATTGCGGGGAAAGCGGCCGACGATATTGGCATTCAGTCTGGCGGCTGGACGATTGAATGGCAAGGCAAGGAAGGTGATATCACCACCGGCACAACTATTCTTGCTGGTATTCGCGCGGCTGTGAGTGCAGAAACCAGCGTTCACTATGACAAGTTTGGACATTTTGATGAAATCACAGACACTCCAAGCGCCTGCATTGCGGTGGTGGGCGAGCGGCCGTATGCGGAAGGGGTTGGTGATGACCCTGATTTAGAACTCGATGCGCGTGACAAACGGATGCTACGCCGCTTAGATGAGGTGTGCGAAACGTTGACGGTCTTGCTTGTATCTGGGCGGCCAATTATTTTGAATGACTTATATGACCAATGGGATGCATTTGTTGCCGTTTGGCTGCCGGGCACTGAAGGGCAAGGCGTTGCAGATGTGTTGTTTGGGGCCGAACCATTCACGGGAACGTTGCCTTACACATGGCCATTGTCTGTTGATCAGCTGCCGTTAGATTTCAATGCGGTCACCGCTGAAGCGGTGTTGTTCCCACGTGGTTATGGTTTACAGACAGACTAGTGCTTACATATAGTCTGCCTTTGGCGCAGTAGTCGTCTCCAAAAAACCTTGTCTTGCAATAAAGATGAGGTTTTTTTATTTAATTGCAGAAAATATTGCGAGCTTTTAGTGCTTCTAAAAGTTTACATACTAAGTCTAAACTGGCTGTGCGATAAGACCCAGTAGAATAGAAATAGATAAATGCGCTTTGAATCAACTCCCCGCAAAGGGCGGTAAAAGATCGTATAGGTAATCACAATGATGCGCACACAATACACACCTAAATAATGATTCCTTTTGATGCTCTTCCCATAAGCCCTGTGTTAGCCAGCCTAACGCTAATGATGTCTGTCATTTCAGCGTTGGGCACGATTCTAATTGCAGTGCAAATGTTGCTTAAACGACAAAAGCATACGGTATTAACACGAATTTTTACGATAAAAGTAGGATCGTTTGCGTTATACACGGTTACGATTTTATTAGCACGCGTGCTCACATTAGATGTAGAGAACAACCTCAGCGAAACCTTAGGCGTTGCGCCATTCATCACGCGCATTCTGCTAATCAGTGGCGCGGCATTGACGCTTGGCGGCCCGACAAGTTTCCACTTTGCGACGGTCAAGGCGGGTAAACATCTACAGACTCGGTATCGAATTGGCATTTGGGCTGGGTATAGCATTTCTGCGATAACGACAGCTTTATTTTTATTACGACCGCAAGTGATGGTCCAAAACTTTCAGGTTTGGCAATCGCGCGATATTTCATTTGCAATCACCCCGCTGGCCTTTGTGCTGATTGGTGGTTTGATGACGTTTACAGTCCTCTCGTATTGGATGTTCTGGCGTAAAAATATCAAAGGCGTATTGTTTTTTGTAATCAGCGATATTTTGCTAACAACGGCTATTGGAGTCGCGCCGGTATGGCCGAGTCTGAGTGAGACAAACATCTTGGTCTTGTTGATGTTGCTCTCTGTTGTGGCGTTGTCAATTTACTATTTGCGCAGCCCAGATGTTTGTTACAGCATGCGCATTACAAAAGAGCGTGAAGCGACCATTGCAGAAACGAAGGCGCATGTAGAAGCGTTAGAAACGCTGACTGATGCCAATACGCAATTATTTGCCCAACAAGAGCGTGCCCGCCTGCGCGCTGAGATTATGTATAACGTGCTGATGGCAGCAAACCAAGCCAGTGACTTGGATAGCTTACTTTCTACAGTGCTGAATACGTACTATGTGAATACAAATCCGAAATGGGTAATGCTGCAACTTGCAGATGAGAAGCTAAAAAAGATTGATAACTCGCTGGCTTTTGGGCCAGAGGGAATTTTGCTCTCTGATAATTATGATGAATTCTGTGCTGGGTTAGCCGGGCAGGCATTTCTCAATCAAGTGCCAATTATGTCCATGCCAGATGAAGCAGATGTTCATGAGCCAGAGGTGTTTCGAGCTGTTCGGGTACGGCTAGGGATTGGATCTACGATCTCAGCGCCGCTGGTTCATCAAGGCAAGTCGCTTGGTGCGATTACCGCGCTCAACAGCATTGAGTCAGATAACCATAGTCAAGATGATATGGACTTGCTTGTAGCGGTGGCAAACCAGATTGCCAACTCAATTGCAGCATTCACAGCAGATGCTGAACTAAGGCACAGTGAAGCGCAATTCCGGACGCTAATGCAACACGCCCCAGATGGCATCATTCTGTTCAACACTGACACGAAGCAACTCGTTGATGTCAATGAAAAAGCAGAGGAAATGTTTGGCATTCCGCGTGAGGTGTTATTCAAACTCAATGTAATGAAGGCCATCACAGAAAGTGAAGTGCCAGGATTGCTAAAACAAGTCGTTGCTGCTATTCGGCAAACGTTACGGCATGGACACTATTCTGCGGAATTCGAGTATCCAAATTCTGATGGTCGGCCGATCCCTATATCAGTTAATCTGTTGCGGTTACCGGGCACAGACAATCGGCTGATTCGCGCGAGTGTTGTGGACCTAACTGATCGAAAGCAAGCTGAAATTGCAATGGTGCAGTCGCAAAAGCAAGAAAGCTTGAGCGTGATGGCCGGTGGCATTGCGCATGATTTCAACAATATTTTGTTAGCAATTATGGGGCAATCGCAGATTATTCAGCGCCGCCTAGACGAAGATAGCAAGTTGCAGAAGAACGTTACGAAAATTCAAAAGGCATCACAGCGTGCTTCTGAATTAACCCGTCAAATGATGGCATATGCTGGTCGCGGTCAAACGACTGATCGGCAGGCGCTCAATATCAATGCACTGATTGAAGAAAATTTACAACTATTTTCGGCCACAATCTCAGAAAATGTGCGCATCAAACACGCGCTGCAGCACGACTTGCCGCATATTATGGCGGAGGTAAGTCAAATTGAGCAGATTGTGATTAACATGATCATCAATGCCAGTGAAGCAATTGGCGACCAGCCTGGCGTTATTCAAATTGAAACGGGGCGGCGGACGTACACTGAAGATGAGATGTACGCTTGGCAATTACTTGCACCAGATTTTGAAGCAGGCGATTACGTTCACATCACATTTACAGACACGGGGTCTGGGATAGATGATGAGACGTTGCAGCGTATTTTTGATCCATTCTTTACAACCAAAGCAAGCGGCCACGGCTTAGGCCTTGCTGCTGCATTGGGCATTATCCGGTCGCACGGTGGCAGTATCCAGGTGCATAGTAATTTGGGGCAAGGGACGCAGTTTGAAATTGTGCTGCCAGCAATTGACATTGAAAAAACACCGACTGACACCTTTGTAGAAACCGATGAAACACGCTTGGCTAATAGGACGTTCTTGCTGATTGATGATGATGAAATCATCTTAGATACCTTGGCCGAGACGCTACAATCCTACGGCATTAAAACCTTGACCGCGACATCTGGTCTCGCTGGCATCGATGTTTACAATGCCCATCGTGAAGAAATTGACCTTGTTTTGTCAGATGTAGCAATGCCGGGTATAAGCGGGGTTGAGGCAATGCGGCGCATTCTCAATAGCAATGCGCACGTGCCGTTTATCTTATCGTCTGGGTACAATCGGGTTGATGCGGAAAAAGTTGCGCAAGAAATTGAGAACGTGATGTTTCTGCAAAAGCCGTATCGGATTGATCAACTGCTGGCGCTGATTGTTAGCATGTTGCCGGAAGCCGCAGTACTTCTTAGATAGATTGCTTTTATCTGCCTAATAACCCCACTAACAATTGTTGCAAAGAGAAACGGGCAATCTGTTCAACATCAGCCGTGCTGTTTGTGGGTTGCCCGAGCATCCCCTCCACCGCTAAATCTGCCAAACCGTGAGCCATTGACCATGCCGTTGTTGCAAGTTGGTGCGTGTCACCCGCTTTTACAATTCCGCATGCTTGGCTAGTTGCCACCGCATTAACCACCTGCGCAAAGGTCTGCTCTGCGGCGGCGCGTAATGGTGCATCTGGTCCCGCTGCGCGTAACACACCGCCAAACATCAACCGAAAATGATCCGGATATTGCCGAGCGAACTGAATATAGTTCAAGCCTGTTTCGAGCAAAATGCGCTGCGGCGTGTCCGAAAAATCCGTGGCGGCAGCTTGAAGTTGTGCTGTTAGGAGATCAAAGCCCTGCTGTGCAATAGCAGACAAGAGCGCGGTTTTATCTGCAAAATGCCGATAAGGTGCCGCGTGACTCACCCCGGCTTCACGCGCAACCTTACGCAGCGTGAGCGTGGCCTCTCCATCTGTTTGAAGAATTGATAATCCGGCCTGAATAAGCGCATTGCGCAGATCGCCATGATGATAAGTTGTCGTAGTTTTTGGCATTATGTTGACAGTGTAAACTTTTTTGGTAGACTCATGATTACAATGTAAACATTATACGGGAGATAATCAATGATTGCATCTACATATGACGCTAGCTTTTGGACAGAAGTGCTTATTTTGCTCGCATGGGGCGGGACAATTTGGTACACCTTCCTAACCTTCAAGCAATCGGGCCACGCCACGCGCAAAGCGGCTTGGCTAACCGGATTTATTTTGTTGTGGAGTATTTGGGCATTTGGTGCAACCAAATATGAGTTAGACACCAAAGTGCTACCAGCTTTTCCACCACGGCCAGTGTACTATCTACTGCCCGCAATTGTGCTAACCACGCTGTTTAGAAAACAATTGCTAGGCACCGGCTTAGATCAACGTTGGCTCATTGGTCTGCAATTTGTAAGGCCAATTGGAATGTTGTTCGTACTGGAATGGTATCGCGGAAATTTACCCGGTATTTTTGCACATCCAGCCGGTTGGGGGGATTTATTCGCAGGGCTTGTGGCGCTGTACGTCTTTTTCCGTTATCGTGGACAGCCTTTCCCTAGCCACGCAATTTGGTTGGTGTTCTGTGTTGGGATGTTAGATTTTGCGAGTGCCATCTTCTTTGGTGTCACTAGTTCGGCCACGCCATTACAGCTTTTCTCGTTTGAAATGCCAAATGAGGTGTTGCGCTACCCAACAGGACTAATCCCGCTGTACTTAGTGCCTTATGCGGTTATTTTCCATCTACTCTCTATTTTTGAGTTGAAACGGGCGCAGCGTGCAGCGCATGAACACTAGAAATAAAAAGAGCGCACTGCCATTTTGGCGTTGCGCTCTTACTTTTTCGATTAGAGGTCGTCCGTTATTTATAACCCAGCAACGGCCTTAGAAATGCTATCTTTCGGTTTGATATTGAGTTGCACGTCCTCAAAGTTGCCGTCGGCATCAATCATAAAGTGGCTGCGAATGATGCCCATATATTTCTTGCCGAACATGCTCTTCTCGCCCCAGGCTTGGTAGGTCTCTGCGACCACATGGTCTGGATCAGACAATAACGCAAACGGAAATTCCTTTTTTGCACGCCATTTTGCTAATGCAGGTGGCATGTCTGGGCTAATGCCTAACACGGTAGCATTGGCAGCTTTGAAGGCATCCCAATTGTCGCGCAGACCACAAGCTTGCGTTGTACAGCCCGGCGTCGCGGCTTTCGGATAAAAGAATAAAAGCACGCGTTGACCGCGTAAATCTGAAAGTGAAATAGTGCTGCCATCATCGGCAGTCAAAGTGAACTCTGGGGCTGGTTGGCCTACTTCAAGCATAAATGTCTCCTAATAAGTCAATGATTGATGATAGGGATTTTATCGCGTTTTGTGCGCACGCGGCCTTAGCAATACGCTTCACGTAGTTTTGCCTTGGCAGGCTTACCGGTTGGCGTGCGCGGCATGTCTGCAAGAATTACCAACTCGCTAGGCAGCATGTAGCGGCTCATGCGCGGTTTACAGAAGGCGCGCAGTGCATCTAAGGTGAGTGTGGTGCCAGCGCGGAGGGTTGCAAAAACCTTGACCCGTTCTTCGCCAAACGTTTCATCTAGTACGCCTAAGACGGCACAATCTTCAATATCAGGGTGGGCCAAAATACCCTCTTCAATCTCGTAACCAGAGACCATCTCCCCCTTGACACGAATGCGCTCTGAAATGCGGGCCACCCAATGTAAATCGCCATCTTCATCCAAAAAGGCTAAATCCCCAGTATGGAACCAAAGGTTGCGCCATGCCTTTAGCGTGCGATCTGGCATGCCAATGTATTCAGAGGCCATCACGGCTGGCTCTAGGGGGCGGATCACAAGTTCGCCAACTTCCCCTTGCGGCAGCGGATCGTCATGTGCATCTACAATGGCAACCTGTACTTGCGGCAACACTTTGCCGCCGCCGAGCTTATCCCACATCGGCATTGCCGTAACGCCAGCATCAGTAGAGCCGTAACCGCCGCCACGGGCAACTTTTACCTTGAAGCGGGCCTCAAAAGCTGCGTGATCTATAGGTAATGGCGTGCCCCAGAACACCCGTAAATTGTGCTGTGTTTCTTCTGGGCAAGGGTCGGCAGCCCATAGTAGCGACTGCACCGAGCCTAAACTCATAAACCAAGTTGCCTTGTATTTGGCGACATCCGGCCAAAAATTGCGCAAGCTGAAGCCGTCGCGAATAATGGCACGGCCCCCGATCAGCATGGCTGGCAGCACATCGTATTGCGCAGCGCCCACATGGTAGAGCGGGTAGGGCGAATAAACGGCATCCTCTTCGTTCAAATCAAAGGCTTCAATCATTGATTCAGCCGCTCTGACAGAACTGCGATGCGGGATTGCACAGCCCTTCGAGACGCCAGTGGTACCAGAGGTAAACAAGATGACGGCGGTTTCATCATCACGCACGGGCAGCGTTGCTTCGCTGGTGTTGTCGCTCAGAATGGTGTCATATGCCAAGACCGTTTTGTTCGCAAATTGGGCCTGTGCGGTTGCGAGCCCATCTACCATGATCAACTGCGACAAGTTTGGCAGATCAGGGTTGATTGTTGCTAAGGCTTCGATAAAGCGTTCACAGGTGATGATTGTATTGCAGCCGGTTAGGTTGATCATGCGCGCTAGTGCCACGCCGCGCATGGTGGTGTTGATAGACACCTCAACAGCGCCAATCTTCTTCATTGCGTAGGAGCAGCCCATAAAGGCAATGCTATTGTTTAGCATCAGGCCAACATAGTCACCACGTTGGATGCCTAAAGCGGTTAGTCCGTGCGCTATGCGATTGGTGAGGGTGTTGAATTCGGTGTAGGTGAGCGTTTCGCCGGTTTCTGCTTGCGTGAGGTAAGGGCGATCGCCATATTTTTGCGCTGCGTCACGCAGTAAGGCACCAAGGCTGATGCGCTGCTTTTCTTTGCCAGTAAGTCGTTTAAAGCCAGACATAAGCAGATTATTTTTTGAATACGTTGTCCACGGGAACTTTGAGGGCGTTAGCTAAGGCGTTGGTTTGGCTTGCCATGCCAACAACAGCTAGTAAGTCTTGATATTGCGCGTCAGTCATGCCGCGATTGAAGGCTGAGGCTGTATGCGAATGAATGCAGTAGTCGCAATTGTTGGCAATTGAAACAGCGACATAGATCATTTCTTTTACTAACGGGTCAAGCGCGCTAGGTCCCATCACAAGCTTCAAACTTTCCCAAGTGTGCTTGAGTGTACGCGGCTGATGCGCTAATGCCTTCCAAAAATTATTGACATCATCCACGTTGCGTGTCGCTTTGATGTCATCAATAACGGCCTGCGAGGCGGCTGGCATATCGGCATAATCGAGTAACGGTACGGTTGCCATAAAGTGCTCCAAATAGATAAAAAGTTGGGTGTGTCTCGCGCCGCGAATTGTGCTTAGCGATTGACGCGTTTGAATTGCTCCCAAATGAGAATTGCAATAAACGTCAG
>JAHDBW010000138.1:4343-9012 GCA_020630175.1 Anaerolineales bacterium | reverse complement strand
TCGCCAACAATCAATTTGCTAAACACTAGCTCATCGCCAACAGCATCAACTTGCACAGTGTCGCCCTCAACGTAAGTGCTCTGCAACAATTGCAAGGCCAACGGATCTTGAATATAACGCTGGATCACACGCTTCAAAGGCCGCGCGCCATAGGCTGGATCAAAGCCTTCATGGGCGAGTAATTTCTTAGCGGCTGGCGTCAGTTCTAGCTTGATCTTACGGTCTGCCAGTAAGGCGTGCAGCCGTTGCAGTTGGATGTCTACAATCTCTAGCAAGTGCGCTTCACTTAGGCTGTGGAAGACAATCACTTCATCAATCCGGTTCAAAAATTCTGGCCGGAAGAAACTGCGCAGGCTGTGTTGCAAGTCTTCCCGTGACAGTTCCCGACCGCCGCTTTCTCCCCAAAGCTCACTGCCAAGGTTGCTGGTCATAATCACAATTGTATTGCGGAAATCGACCGTGCGCCCTTGGCCGTCCGTTAGGCGGCCATCATCCAAGAGCTGGAGCAGGGCGTTGAAGACTTCTGGATGCGCTTTTTCAATTTCATCGAATAACACCACTGAATACGGGCGGCGACGCACGGCTTCGGTTAGCTGCCCGCCTTGATCGTAGCCAACATAGCCGGGAGGTGCCCCCAACAGGCGCGAGACCGAATGCTTTTCTTGATACTCGCCCATGTCAATGCGCACCATGGCTTGCTCATCGTCAAACAAGAATTCAGCCAATGCCCGCGCAAGCTCAGTTTTACCTACGCCAGTTGGCCCCAAGAAAATAAACGACCCGATTGGCCGATTTGGATCTTGCAAGCCTGACCGCGCCCGGCGGACAGCATTTGCCACGACCTTGGCAGCTTCATCTTGCCCAATCACGCGTTGATGCAGGTTGGCTTCCATCGCGATCAGCTTTTCAACTTCGCCTTGGATCAACTTATCTACTGGAATACCGGTCCAGCGCGAAACCACGTGCGCAATGTCGGTATCATCCACTTCTTCTTTGAGCATCGCGCCATCCGCTTGCACTTGTTTGATGCGTTCCGTCTTGGTTGCTATTTGATCTTCCAAATCGCGCAGCGTGCCAAAGCGCAGGCGGGCGGCGTTTTCTAGATCAGAATTACGTTCAGCCTGTTCAATTTGCAAACGTGTTTGCTCAATCTGCTCTTTGATATCGCGCAGATCATGAATGGCGGTTTGTTCGGTTTGCCAGCGCACGCGTAAGGCATCAGCCACTTCTTTACGTTCGGCAATTTCTTGCTCAATCACCGTGAGCCGCTCTTTTGAGGCGGCATCTTTTTCTTTGCCAAGCGCCTGTCGTTCAATTTCCAACTGCATCAACGCGCGGTCTACTTCGTCCAAGGCCTGCGGCTTACTGTCGATTTCAGTCCGTAAACGCGCGGCAGATTCATCAATTAGGTCGATGGCTTTGTCTGGCAGTTGGCGGTCAGAAATATAGCGATGGCTGAGCGTGGCCGCCGCAATGACGGCGTTATCGGTAATGCGCACGCCGTGATGAATCTCATAGCGCTCTTTGAGACCGCGCAAAATCGAAACGGTTTCTTGAATGCTCGGCTCATCAACAAAAATCGGTTGAAAGCGCCGTTCTAAAGCGGGGTCTTTTTCAATTTGCTTGTATTCATCGAGCGTGGTGGCCCCAATCATATGCAGCTCACCGCGCGCCAACATTGGCTTGAGCATATTGCCCGCATCCATTGCACCTTCAGCGGCACCAGCACCAACCACGGTGTGCATTTCATCAATGAACAAAATGACCTCGCCATCGGCGTCGACCACTTCTTTTAGCACCGCTTTGAGCCGTTCTTCAAATTCACCACGGAACTTGGCACCCGCAATCAGCGCACCCATATCCAAGGTGACTAGGCGCTTGTCTTTCAGTCCAGACGGCACATCGCCATTCACAATGCGTTGTGCCAAGCCTTCTACAATGGCCGTTTTACCAACGCCTGGAGCCCCAATCAATGCTGGGTTATTTTTACGACGGCGTGATAACACCTGTACTGCACGGCGAATTTCTTCATCGCGCCCAATTACTGGGTCAAGTTCACCATTGCGGGCCGCATCGGTTAGATCGTGGCCGAATTTTTCTAGCGCTTGGAACGTGTCTTCTGGATTTTGTGAGGTCACGCGGCTGCTTCCCCTGATTTTTGTCAATGCTTTTAGCACGGCATCGCGGGTGATACCGTTGCTTTTCAGCAAATTATTGGTCGTTTTGCCTTCGCACAAGGCCAGCAAAATATGTTCAGTGGATGTGTAATCATCCTTCATTTTGCTCGCTTCTTTTTGCGCAGCGTTCAACACGTCAATCGTTTCGCGATTGAGCGTGACTTTCATATTGCTACCGTAGACTTTGGCAATGCGTTGTAGCGCTTGCTGGATGGCCTGCCGCAATGCGCCACTATTGCCCCCAATTGCGGAAATAATAGCTGGAACAACGCCATCGGCTTGTTCTAACAACGCCGCCAGCAAATGCACATTGTCCACTGCCTGATGCGCGGAGTCTTGCGCCAATTGCTGTGAAGCCAAAACGGCATCTTGCGATTTTTGTGTAAATTTATTGAAATCCATAAAAATGTCTCCCTATCCAATCTGTTCTACTTTGTAGTGTAGGAGGATTGCATAAGCAAAGTATCGGTTTTTTGTAGGAGGAACATTTGCAGTTCTAGACCTGCTGCCATTATGATTTGGCTAGCTTATGACAAATTCTTCCCGCCTCAAAATCTGCCGCGTTGTCACTGTTCCAATTACCTTTGAAACGCTCTTGCATGACCAAGTGCTAACGGTTGCAACTGACCATGATCTGACAATCGTCTGCAATTTTGGCGAGTCAGGCATTGACGCGTATTTTAGCCAAAAAGCAGCTGTCAAAACGTGGTCCTTGCCCATCAGTCGCCAAGTTTCGCCATTGAATGATTTACGTGCGGTTTGGCAACTTGCGCGCTTTTTACGACGTGAAAAATTTGACATTGTGCACTCTAGCACGCCCAAGGCGGGTCTCGTTACTATGTTAGCGGGAATATTAGCCGGAACAGCGGGCAGAATCCACACCTATACAGGGCAAATTTGGATGACAGCCACGGGCCTGCTGCGCTTCATCATGCGCAGTGTGGATCGTCTCAACGGTTGGAATGGGACGCACCTGTTTGCCGATAGCGCTTCCCAACGCCAGCTCTTGATTGATGAAGGTTTGGTCAATGCCAACAAAATCAGCGTGATTGGCCCCGGCTCGATTAGCGGCGTGAATTTAGCACGCTTTGATCCAACCAAATTTAGCGCAGCAGATCACGCCAACACGCGGGCAACATTGGGCATTCCGGCGGACCACACCGTGATTGCGTTTGTGGGGCGGGTGGTGCGTGATAAAGGTATTGGCGAATTGGTCAGCGCCTTTGAACGCTTACAAAAAACGCACAAGGTCACCTTGCTCATCATCGGACCGGTTGAAGTGGTGCGGGATCAACTGCCAGCAGAGACGCTTACCTTTATTGAAACCAATCCAAACGTTGCCCGCACTGGCTTTGTCTCTGACCCGGAAACCTATCTCGCGGCGAGTGATATCTTTTGCATTCCGTCTTACCGCGAAGGGTTTGGCTCGGTGGCGATTGAAGCTGGCGCGATGGGCTTGCCGGTGGTCGCAACCAAAGTGACTGGCTTGGTCGACGCGGTTGTGCAAGACAAAACCGGCCTGCTGGTTGAGATCCACGATGTGGATGGCTTAGCAGCTGCACTGCAAACGCTCATCACAAACGAACAATTACGCGTCCAACTGGGGCAAGCCGGGCGCGAACGCGCTGAAACTGAATTCGCTGCTGAAACCATCAATCAATTGGTCAGCGACACGTACAACACAATCTTATGAGCACAACATTTGTAACGGGCGCAAACGGCTTTATTGGGGCGCACCTCACACGGGCACTGCTTGATGCTGGACACCAAGTCAAAGTGCTATCACGGCGCAGCACAGTCGATAATCCACTCTGGTCGCAAGCGGAAGTCACCCTTGTTCAAGGGGATTTACTGGATCCCGCAGGCTGGCAAACCGCACTCGCGGACTGCGCATTTGTCTTCCATACGGCCGGTGAAGTGCGCGACGAAAGCAAAATGCAAGCGCTCAATGTCACGGCCACCAAGAATTTGTTTGATGCCTGTGCCACGCATAACGTACAGCACATTGTCCATCTGAGCTCTGTTGGGGTGATTGGCGCGTCTCGGGCGAGTGAGGTGGATGAGGCCGAACCGTGTACGCCGTTCAATGCCTACGAAGTGTCTAAGTGGGACGCGGAACAGATGATTGCAGGCTGGCAAACGGCTAATTCAATCCCCGTTGCGCTACTACGACCCACAGTTGTTTATGGCGAATTAGCCCGCTCACCGCTGATTCTGTTATGGCTAAAACTAGCAAAACGTGGCATTGCGCTCACCATTGGGGCAAATGCTATGGCAAACTATGTGCACGTTGGGGATGTCGTGTCTGCGTGTTTAGCAGCGAATAAGGCGATGCTGAATGACACTGTGATTGTCGCGAATCCTATCCGGTTGCGCCAATTTATTCATGCTGGTGCAGCGCATCTAGGAATCAAGCAGCGCAACGTTACTGTACCAGTGTGGCTGGCGATGGGAATTGCTAAGATCGTAACGCCATTATTTGGCTTGCTGGG
>JAHDBW010000138.1:0-4243 GCA_020630175.1 Anaerolineales bacterium | reverse complement strand
CCGTTACTAAACCTCAATTTTTCGCAAAATCCCCGCCTTGGTGCCTGCTAACGTCCCCGCCATTTGCTGCTTGAAAAACGGCAGCTTGCCAACAGTGTTGAACACCAAATCTCTGGGCGGGCCGATCCAACTGTAATTCGATTGAAAGATCGGCGTTAGCCAACGGCTGGCAAATTGATAGTAACGTAAGTGCGGTTTGCGACGTGCGGTGTAGGCGGCGAGGGCGCTGGGGACAGTGTCAAATTCTGCGATGCAATTGCTCAAGATCGTGGCATCGACCAGCGCGATATTGGCACCCATGCCAAGCTGCGGGCTCATTGCATGCGCGGCATCCCCAATCAACACTACATTCCCCTGATGCCAGCGCGGCATGACAACATCGTAATAGTTCGCAAACGTCAGCTGCTCAAGATCGCTAATTTGCGCCAAGATAAAGTCCAAATCAGGCCGGAGTTGGCGTACCTGCGCTTTCCACGCGTCCAAGCCAGCGGCATGTAGGGCGGTTAGCGAGTTGGTTGCAATACTCCAAAACATGCTGACTAGCGGCACTGTGCCCGGTTCTGGTCCTAGTCCCGTCGACATCACGCCTAACATTTGGCGCGTCCCATTGAACGTTTGGTGTAACCCAAGTGGCAGTCGTTGCTCGGGGTCTTCCGCAATAAACCACAAAGCGCCATAGGGATAAGGCTTGTTATAGACGGGAATATCTAATGTATTGCGCAATTGTGAGTTGGCACCGTCGGCAGCAATCACAAGATCGAACGGGCCAAAGTGGGTGTTAGTTGCTGTTTGTAGTGTGGGCTGTGTGTCGCGGTCAAGAATGGCGGTGATGTCTGCGTCGGTACGGGTTTTGACGCCTGCCGCTTGCAAGGCGTGCCACAAGGTTTCAAACAAAACCCCGCGATGGATGCCTAATCCGTGCTGCTGTGCGCCAAGCACGTTGTAGTTGAAGTCTAGAACCGTACGCCCTGCGACAGTTTGCCCAGTGAGCTTTGGCACTGGTGCGCCGCGCGCTTGGAGCTGCTCTAAAATCCCTAACCGATTGAGAATTGTTTGCCCAATGGGCTGTAGCAGAATGCCAGCACCAACGGGGCCGGGCGTGGCGACGCGTTCAAAAATCTCAACGGAATGCCCTTGGCGTGCTAAAAAGAGGGCGCTAGTTGGCCCACCTATTCCCGCTCCGACGATGGCAATCCGTAGTTTTCTCAAGAGCTAAACCGATGTTTGTACGCGATCTGGAAAGGTTGATGGGCGAGTTCATCCGGCCATTGATTGAAGGCTGCGAGATTAGCAACGAGCCAACCAAACGAGTCGGAGATCTTTGCGCCACCGCCGTTGCCGCCAGTAGCAATATACAGTCGATCGGGGATCAGTGCGTCAATGTACGGTGAGCGTGACGGTGTGTAGCAAACAATGCAGCGGTCGGTGTGGAAGCTTTCAAAGTTCACATGCGGCAAAATCGAGGTGATGACTGCTTTCATCGCCAGCAAGCTGCGCTCACTTTCGCCGTGGTTGAACCAGCGCGTAATGGATTGCAGATCGTCAAACCAACGGTCGTATTTGGTATTCGCCCCAAGTTTGAGGTAGTAATTACCGTCTGGGAATTTCACGGGTGGCACAACGTAAACGTCATCCAATTCCGTATTACGAATGCCATAGAGCAGGGCGGGTAACGATTGCAATCTGGCAGCATCTGCTGCGCTTACTTTGGCGAGAATGATCGTCTCGCTTTTGAGGCGCAGATCAATTGGCTTAGGGAGTAAGTTATTGAAGTTGGTAAACGCACCAGTGGTCAGAATGACCTTGCTAGCGAAAATTGTTTCGCTGTTTTGTAATGTCAATGTCGCGCCGCTATTTGTATAAGCGATATTGGTAACGGTATTCGCAAAGAACGTGACATTGTCACCAGCCGCAGCTTGATTTTGCGCCCGAATTAAATTGCGCGGATTGATGTGGCCGCTTGGTGCCGGTTCTAGCATCAACTGGGTGGTGTCTTGTAATGCATAGCCGGAATTGGGCAGATTGAGTTGCAACGGTATATCAGCTTGCTTTGCCATTTGCTTTGCATGCTGTCGATAGCTAGGTAAACCGCCAACGGGATCGGCGTATAAGCAGCCCGTCTGTGTCAGAATTGATAGCCCTGTTTGTTGTTCCAATTGCTGATATTGTTCACCGGCGCGCTTTGAAAGCCGGGTCCAGCGCAAGTCGCGTTCTAATTGCCGATAGACACGTCCCGAGTCGTAATGACTGGAAAAGACACCCTGATGCGTTGTTTTATCTGTCGGTTCACCCGGTCCGATGACTGCGATGGTCGCACCAGCCAATCCTAAATAACGGGCAGCGGCCGCGCCGATAAGTCCATTTCCAACAATTGCAAAATCGAACATATAAAAAATGAGGGGGGTCGGCAGGCTACATCACAATGTGGCCTGCCGACACGGGTTTACTTGGTTAAACTAGCCAGCTGTGCCGCCAACTTGGTCTTTGCGGTTTCCAAATCAGCCAGCTTTTCACGTTCGGCGTTGACCACTTTTTCAGGGGCTTTTTGCGCGAACGGACTCTTGAGCAAGCCAGAAATGCGTTTGATTTGGTTTTCCGTGTTGGCAATTTCTTTGGTGATACGTGCCGTTTCAGCGGCAACGTCAATCATACCTGCCATTGGCAAGTAGACGGCGGTTGTCCCAACCACGAGGCTAACACAGTCTTCCGGCGCGGCGGCTTGTTCGCTGATGCTGACATCATCGACTGCAAGCTGTGCCAAACTAGCAAGCACGCCTTTCAGGTCAGCTAGCCGACTGGCAAGGGCAGCGTCACCCGTGGCAAAGATTGCAGCAATTTTACGGCTCGGCTCAACCCCGTTATCGGCGCGGGCGCGGCGCACAGCGCGCACGATGTCGATCATGTGCGTGTAAGCAGCGGCGTTGGCGGTGCGGCTTTCTGCATCGCCAGCCAGCGCTAGGGCGTTTTCTGCCAGCGGCCAGTTGGCAATAATCAGCGCTTCAGACCAGCCTTGTGTCGGTGCTAATTCAGCTGACACGCCTTGCGTGGCGCTTTTGAGATTTTGCCAAACCTCTTCAGTTACATACGGCACAAACGGATGCATCAAGCGCAAACCAGCATCTAGGACAGCAACCAACGTGCGGGCAGTTGTCCACGCGAGGGCATCGTTTTGTAGCTGCTGCTTGGCGGTTTCAATATACCAATCCGCAAAATCACCCCAGATAAAGTCATAGGCGATGGTGCCCGCTTGCCCAAACTGATAGTTATCAATCAGGCGCGTAACGGTTTCGGTGGTGTCGGCTAGTTTGGCTAACACCCATTGATCGGCTGCCGTTGGCGCATTGAACACAACCTCTTCAGGCAGTGCGTCTAGCTTGCCGATGACGAAGCGCGTCATGTTCCACAGCTTGTTGGCAAAGTTGCGATTCGCCTTCACCCGATCCAAGCTTAGGTTCAGATCGTTGCCCGGCGTGCCGCCGGTGAGCAGCGTAAAGCGCAGGGCGTCGGTGCCATATTCGTCGATGACTTCTAATGGATCAACCACGTTGCCGATGGTCTTAGACATTTTGCGACCTTGCGCGTCCCGCACCAAGCCGTGTAGATACACGGTATGGAAGGGCGCTTTGTCGGTATATTCAATGCCAGACATAATCATGCGCGCCACCCAGAAAAACAGAATGTCGTACCCGGTTTCCAGCACTGAGGTTGGATAGAAGTAGTCAAAATCTGGCGTTTTTTCTGGCCAGCCTAGCGTTGAGAACGGCCACAATCCAGAGGAGAACCATGTGTCGAGCACATCGTCATCTTGCTTGAGCGTGACATCATCACCATGATCGGCGCGTGCTTGAGCATAGGCATCTTCTTCAGTGCGGGCGCAATATTGGCTATTGTTTGGTCCGTACCAAACCGGAATGCGGTGCCCCCACCACAGCTGGCGTGAAATACACCAGTCTTGGATGTTTTCTAGCCAGTTGAAATAGGTCTTGTCAAAGCGGTCTGGCACAATGCGAATATCGCCATTGCGCACGGCTTCAATGCCGGCATCGGCCATGCTTTGAATTTGGACAAACCACTGCGTGCTAATCATCGGCTCGATGATTTCGCCACCGCGCTGTGAACGCGGTACGTTTAGCGTGTGCGGTTTGGTCTCGATAACCATACCGGCGGCTTCCATATCAGCCCACAGTTGCTTGCGTGCTTCAAAACGGTCTAGGCCTTCATACTTGCCGCCGTTTTCATTGAT
>JAHDBW010000137.1 GCA_020630175.1 Anaerolineales bacterium | reverse complement strand
TATGTGCAAATTTTAGCAGATTAGCACTCTCTGCATGAGAGTGCTAATCTGGACATAATCACACTATAAAAAGTCTAACTGCCGTGCTTTTAGGCTAGACTAGGCAACACAGCTACATAGTTCACAGAGCGCAAACTGCAAT
Organism: Anaerolineales bacterium; assembly: GCA_020630175.1. Taxonomy (GTDB): domain Bacteria; phylum Chloroflexota; class Anaerolineae; order Anaerolineales; family UBA6668; genus JAHDIM01. Next base: position 8,914 of record JAHDBW010000137.1, on the reverse strand, counting down.
AAGATTGCTGCTTAACATATGAAACTGTCAAGCAATAATCTATTGCCAGCTCTCGTCTATATAAAACATACTTTTACTTCTAAACACTCAAAAAATGCTGCCTAACAAGCTCCAACACGTTGAACATAATTCTGGTCGTGTTACCCCAATCGCTGATGGTTACCGGCTTACTGTCACACCAACACAGAAAAGCACGCACTATACAAACGCTCAACTCGATGACTATCAAGCCTTAACGCGTACGCAATACCTCAACACACCAAACAGCCAACTTAGCTTAAATGCTAGGTTTTCACATGCTGCAGCCGACCTAGAAGGAACGGCCGGATTCGGGTTTTGGAATGCCTGTTATGCCGATATCAATGCCAAAGGCGTTGTTCTGCCAAAAGCCACGTGGTTCTTTTTTGGATCACAACACAATCACTTACCCTTCACGGTGGATCAACCGGGCAATGGTTGGTTAGCCCATACAATCGACGTCAATCAGTGGCGGGCTTGGCGGTGGTTCCCAAGCCTAGCTCCGCTAGCGCTTCTAAATCGCATTCCGCGCATACAACGTTGGGTGATGCCAAAAATTTTTCGTGATTTCAACATTGGCCTACAGCATTTAGCAATCGACATCACGCAATGGCACCATTACCAGTTAGACTGGAACACTAATGGTTGTGTTTTCAAAATTGATAATACCGTGGTGCTCGAAACATCCTACACCCCGCAGGGTCCACTTGGATTTGTTTGCTGGATTGATAACCAATACCTTTCTGTCACAACAACGGGGCGGTTCAAGATGGGTGTTACGCAACTTCAGCAAGCACAGTGGTTAGAAATTACACACCTTCAGTGCATTGCATCCCCAGCAAAATGATAAAATCCGCGTTCAAAAATAACGTTTCAGCGCCCTGTGTCGTAGAAACACAGGTTGGGTAAAGTCTTATTTCACAAAGCGTTGGCGCTTGGTGATTTCACGCAAATCATCCAAACAGCGGCTGCAAGAGCTAAAATTTTTAGCTTTTACAAGACCCACTTCCATAATGAAAAAACTTCTCGTTAGCTTTATTGCTATATTTCTAGCCGCGTGTAACACGCCACAACCCAATACGCTACGGCTGGCCACCACCACCAGCACAGACAATTCCGGGTTGCTTGACGCAATTTTGCCCGCATTTGAAAGCGAATTCAATGCAAAGGTCAACGTCATTGCGGTTGGAACAGGGCAAGCTCTAAAACTTGGCGAAACTGGTGATGCTGATGTTTTATTAGTGCATGCACAGGCACGCGAGGAAGCCTTTGTAACAGACGGACATGCCAGCGCGCGGCACAATGTGATGTATAACGATTTTGTGATTGTGGGACCAATTGATGACCCAGCAAATGTCGCGAATATGGTGCCCGCTAGCAGTGCGTTTACGATTATTGCAGAGGCTGAGGCTATTTTTGCCTCACGCGGGGATGACAGCGGGACGCATACTAAAGAGCGGGAGCTTTGGGTTGCAGCAGGATTAGACGCTTACCCAGATGGAGATTGGTATAAGTCGCTCGGCCAAGGCATGGGCGACACCTTGCGATTTGCAAACGAAACGAACGCGTATGCATTAACCGATCGCGGCACATTTTTAGCCCTGCAAGAGACTTTACCAAATCTAAAGGTCGTCTTAGGCGGCACCAGCATTGCAAACAACACCGATGAAACGCTTTATAACCCCTATGGGTTGTTACTCGTCAACCCAGATAAAGGCAATATCAACCATGCGCTATCAGAGGTATTTGCAGCTTGGCTAACACGCGCCGATACGCAGTTTCAAATTTCAGAATTTGGGATGGAAAAATTTGAGATGCCCCTCTTCTATCCAAACTCAGACGCTTGGAATAGCCAAAATAATTAGCGACAAATTTTAGGCATTCATCTCCCAAATAATCCGTAACCCATCAAGCGTGAGCCATGGTGCAATTACATCGATAATTTCGGTTTCTTTTGCGATGATATTAGCCAGCCCACCTGTGGCAATAACTGTCATATCATCACCAAGCTCGGTCCGAAAACGGTTCACCATCCCTTCTACTAGCCCCACATAGCCAAATAGCAGGCCGGACTGCATGGCATTGGGCGTATTGCGCCCAATTGCAGATGACGGCCGGATCAGATCTACTCGCGGGAGTTTAGCTGCCCGTTGGTACAGCGCATCGGCAGCAATTTCAATACCAGGCGCAATTGCGCCGCCAAGGTAATCCCCTTTATCGTCAATTGCATCAAACGTAGTGGCGGTACCAAAATCTACAATACAGGCGGGGCCACCATACAGCTTGATGACAGCCGCAGCGTCAACAACCCGATCTGCACCAACTTGGCGTGGATTTTCATAGCGAATGCGGACACCAGTCTTTACGCCGGCATCTACAACTAATAAATCTTGTTTTAAGTACCGCTTACAAGCCTGCACAAACGTGCTGGTAAGCGGCGGAACAACCGAGGCCATAATTGCACCATCGATACTGCTAATGTCTAGGCCCTCATGGCGAAACATATCTAGAATTTGCAAGCCATATTCATCTGCTGTGCGCTTGTGAACCGTGGAAACGCGCCAACGCGGCCCCAGCTCTGCACCATAAAAAAGTCCAAGCGTAATGTTGGTATTGCCGATGTCAATCGTAAGAAGATTCATAAGTAAATATAGCGGGTATTAAAGATCGTTTTCGTTGGCGCGCCAAATCATATTGTCAATTAAACGCGTTTTACCAATCCGGACAGCCATGCTCAGCAATGCGGCGTCTGCAACTGTTTCAAGTTCAAGCAAGGTATCTGGATGTGCAATAGAAACATATTCAGGGTCTGTAAGTGGTTCGGATCGTAAAATCTGCAATATGTGCTGCTGTAAGGCGGCTGCATTGCGTTCACCATTCTCAAGCTGCTCAATTGCAGCGGACAAGCTGTGCCCCAAAATTGGCGCAGCTTGACGTTGAGAAGGTGTTAAATAAGCGTTACGGGAAGACATCGCTAAGCCATCTGCTTCTCGCACAAGTGGACAAATAACAATGTCAATCGGCAACATCAAATCACGCGTCATTTGTGAAATAACAGCAACTTGTTGCGCGTCTTTTTGCCCAAAATAAGCGCGATCTGGCTGCGCGCCGTTAAACAATTTCGTAACAATTGTTGTGACCCCTTTGAAATGCCCCGGACGCTGTGCACCCTCTAAAAGTTGCGTAATCTCAGTCACTTCTACCCATGTTTGATAACCTGCCGGATACATCACTTGATCATTCGGCGTCCAGACAATCGCTACACCGGCATCACGCAGGAGTTGGAAGTCGCGTTCTAAATCACGAGGATAACTATCTAAGTCAGCATCTGGTTCAAACTGAGTGGGATTCACGTAAATAGTAGCAATGACATGGTCATTTTCGCGTTTAGCACGTTCAACCAATGACAAATGGCCCGCATGTAAATATCCCATAGTCGGCACCAAGCCAACCGATCCATCTAGCGCTCTGCGTGCAACGCGTAATTCAGCGAGTTCAGTAACAATTTTCATACAAAATCACTTTACATCAGGCCCTTGTGAATAACAACTCAGCACCGCTTTTTGCGCTAGCTCAGATGCCCGCACACCCAGCGACACCACATCTGAAAACGCAGGGCTATCTACTTTATTTGTTGTCGCTGTAAATAAAACATCGCCATCCCAAACTGTTTGAAAAGGCTGAATAACACGTCCCATTGCGGTGTGCACTTGACGCCCAAGCTGGCGTAATTGCCAAGCTGACAACTGCTGATTGGTAACAACTAAGGTGAGCGTTGTATTCTCCTCAGCCAGCGGTCGATTGCCGTTTGGCAAAGTCAGTGTTCCTGCGTCCAACATTGTTTGCATAGAAGCACGGCTGTTAGCTACCGCATCATAATTACCACGCACAACAGTGCCGTGCGCATCAACAAGTACACCTACGGCATTCACTACAGTAAAGACCGCAATTTTCAGGGCATCATATTGACCAAACGCCATACCTTGTCCGGCTGGCTCTTTTTTAGGCAAGCCAACTCTAGCATTTATTCCGGCTCCAAAAGGGCCATTCTTAAACACATTGGGCACAGCGTTATTTAGCGCCTGCTTCCCCAATGCCATATCTGGATACAGCGTACTTTCTCGGTATCCAAAATCATACAAAATAGCCCCTCTCACGCGGGCAACATTGGTCCAATCCGCGGTATGTGTACCTTTTTCAAGCAATGCTGCCGCAACACCTGAACTAGCCTCTAGCCCATAGCGAGAGCCGCCAGCAAAGCAAATTGCATCTGTAATTGCTTCCCCATTCTGCAGCTTTTCATCCCAGCCAAAGATACCAGTCGAACCACCGCGTACATCAATTGCAGTTTGGACTTTATTAGGGAAATAAAAAACGGTGCAGCCAGTTGGTCCGGCTGCATATTCAGCACTCCCAACGTGCACGTCTGGAAAATCAAAGGCCGCTTCAGTCATGCGCACTCCCTACCCAGCGCCATACAACTGCGCTAGCACTTGCTGTTCTTTTTCTTTGGACATTCCCGTTCGTAATGTGGGATCTGGGCGTAATTGCTGCCAAGCGAGTGTGTCGCGAATCGTATCAGCCAGCGGTCTAAACGAGAGACCAGTTGCAACAGCTTTATCAATGTTGTACGCACTAAATCCAGCAAAGTCTGCGCCTGGCATCCATAATGGCAAATCTTGCCAAGGTGCTAAGCCGTGTTCAACGCAAGTGTCAGCGCTAAGCCACATATAGGTCGCATCGCTTGCACTGAGCGCACGCGCAGTCTCTAAGACTGTTCCAATAGCAACTGGTAAGCCTGTGAGGTTGTAATTGCCAGTCAGGTTTTGTTCAACGGCCTGAATAATCCACGCCGCTTCATCGCGCACGTCTATAAATTGCATGGGGTAAGCTGCAGAGCCAGGCGTCAACATTGGCCCACCTTGCGCTACGCGTACAGGCCAATAGGTAAACCGATCTGTAGGATCATCTGGGCCTACAATCAAACCAGACCGTACAGACAATGTTCGCGCTGGCATTGCAGTGTAGGCTGCCGCTTCACACATTACTTTGAGCGGCCCATACGTTTCACCGGTTATTGTTTCAGTTTCTGGGCGTACTTGTGAAACTGGCGCTGCTTCTGTTTGATTCTTTTCTGCATGGCTTGCATAAACAGAGATGCTAGAAATAAATGTGTAATGTTCCGTGGTAACTTTCGCCAACAGCTCTGACACCGCACGTGGATAGTATGCGCTTGTATCAATAACCGCATCCCATTGCGTACCAGCCAGCGCCTCTAAGTCACCAGTTGCGCGGTCGCCTTTGAGCTTTACCAAAGCTGGAAACAAGTCCTGATTGGTCTGTCCACGGTTAAACAAGGTGACATCATGCCCGCGTGCCAGCGCGGCATTAACGATATGACGTCCCAAAAATACGGTACCACCGGTCACTAAAATCTTCATAAAGCCCTCACCAAATTTGTCAAAACAATATTCGTCCTAACATCTACACCAAGCTCACAGCCCAGACGCACAACCGCGCCATTGATCGCTTCAATTTCTGTAGGCGCGCCACGCGTAATGTCCTGCAACATTGAGGAGCGATTCGCAGCCGTGGCTTGTGCGACTTGTTGTACTTTTAGTACTGGATCAATGCGAATTGTAATACCCTGCGCTTGCGCTACATGAAACGCCTCTAAAGCTGCCTTTTCCATCAATTCGCGGGCAGGTCGCTTCTCTAGCAACATCCCATTAGGGCAACGTAGGATCGCTGTTAGGGCATTGATGCCACAATTGATGATGAGTTTTTCCCACATGACAGACGCTAGATTTTCAGTCAGGCTTGTTTCTAATCCAGCCATGTTGAAGAGCGTTTGCAATTGCGTTAGCTTAGCTAAGGTCTGTGGCGTGCTGGCCAGTTGGGTAACCCCAGCACCAGCCGCTTGCACAACACCGGGCGCATGCATATTTGCCCCTTGAGTCGTAATCCCTGTGACAATTTGTGCCGGATCAATTTTGACTGCTAGCTGGTCTGCATTACCAATTCCATTTTGCAGCGTAATAACTAAGCCATCAGGTGCAAGCAGCTCTGGAATTAGTTTCGCAGCCCGTTCTGTTTGCCAAGCTTTGACCAGTATAAGCACGTAATCGCTAGGCGCAACAGCAACCGGGTTACTTGTCGCCGTTACAGTCTTACGCACGATTTCAGTCGTTGCATCTAATAGCGTCAATCCATTCTGATTGATAGCCGAAAGCGCTGCGGGCCAAGAGCCAAGCATGGTGATTTGCGCATATGGCGCCAGCCGTGCAGCAAATAAAGACGCAAGAGAGCCCGTGCCGATGATAGTAATGTTTGGAATATGCACACCTTTATTATCACCGAAAATAAGCCACCTTATTGGTAAATTTACCCAAACCCACTCTTGAAACGCGAGTGAAAATGCGAGGCGCATCAATTTTAGACAGGACCGGCTAGCAGCATTGCAGCCATCCCACCCTGAAAAACAAGATAGCCATTGCTATAATCGATAGTAAGATAAACCTTATTAGCGTTATAAACGCAAAAATTTGATCAAAAAGAAAAGGAGATTTTCAAATGACCGTAGCTTCGTTTATCCGCTTTTTAGCGACGATTGCCTGGTTGTTAGTTGTTGCTAGCATCTTTTTTGCTGTATTCCGCTCTCGCAATGGGCGCCGTTTTGGGTCGTTCGGGATGGTGATTGGGGCGGTAATACTTGCAGTTGGCTTATCTGTCGCTGGTGCTTCTATTGTGTCAGTTGAACCAAACCAGCGCGGAGTGGTAATTAACTACTTGGCAGATAATGCTGTTCGTGAAGAGCCGCTCAGTCCAGGATTGAGTTTCATTTTGCCATTCTTTGAGCGGGTAGAAAAATATCCAATTTCAAAAGAAGAATACACGATGTCTGGTTCCGCTGGTGAAGGCCAGATTGAAGGAAACGACTCTGTTGCAGCCCGTACCGCAGATGGGCAAGAAGTATTTATTGATGCAACTGTGATTTTTGCAGTCGATCCGGCACAAGTGGTGGATGTACACATCAACTGGCAAAATGGCTACACGCAAGGCTTGGTGCGTCCGGCAGTGCGCGGGGTAATTCGTGATGTTGTCGCGCAATTTGGCGTTGCTGACGTTTACAGTGTGCGGCGTGGTGAACTCTCAACAGAGATTGAAACCCAGCTGACAGAAATCTTGCTAGAGAACGGTCTGCAATTAGACCGCTTCCTACTGCGTAACATTACCTTTACGCCAGAATATGCAGCCTCAATTGAGCAAAAGCAAGTTGCAGAACAAGAGGCAGAACGCGCAGAATTTGTCGTACGCCAACGTGAGCAAGAAGCCGACCAAAATCGGGCTGAAGCCGCTGGTTTAGCAGATGCTGAAGTTTTAGCCGCAGAAGGGCGTGCAAAGGCGCGCCTAATTGAAGCTGAAGCTGAAGCGACAGCTCTAGAGCAAATTGGTGAGGCGCTCTCGTCTAATCCAGACTTATTACAATATGAGTACGTCGAACAGCTTGGCGATAATGTCGAAGTAATGCTGGTGCCTGCAAACAGCCCCTATTTATTCCAACTCCCAACTGACGGTAGCGCCCCTGTAATTGGTGGCGATCAGTAGTTACCCCACATAACTAATCTAGTTAGCCTAAAAGGCGATACCAACTTCGGGTATCGCCTTTTTTTGTGTCTATTGCTGCTCTAATAATTTAACTGATAAACTATTTATGCGCCGACATCTCTAGTAGAGCCGGACGCACCAACATTTAGAACACTATATTGCAAATTCTGCGCCGGACTATCTGGCTGGAGGCAAAGGAGAATCCATGTCTACCCATGCAGCACCTCGAAAAAAAGTTACCGTTTTAAGCTTGCGCAAAAAGAAGCGCAACGGCGTGCCGATCACAATGATGACGGCCTATGACTATCCCTCAGCGCGCTCTGTTGAAGACGCCCAGCTCGATATGATCCTTGTCGGCGATTCGCTTGGCATGGTGGTATTAGGCTACGACAACACCCTTTCTGTCACAATGGATGACATGGTGCATCACTGTAAGGCAGTAGCACGTGGCGCACAAACGCCAATGCTAGTGGGTGATATGCCGTTTATGTCTTATCAGGTAGATATAAAAGAAGCTGTACGCAATGCGGGCCGATTGCTTGCAGAGGGCAATATGGACGCCGTCAAATTAGAAGGCGGCATTGAAATGGTAGACACTGCACGTGCTATTGTGAATGCTGGAATTCCAGTTGTAGGGCATATTGGATTAACACCCCAGTCTGTCAATCAGCTAGGCGGCTTCAAAGTACAGGGGCGTAAAGCAACTGCTGCTGCCAAACTTTTAGAAGATGCATTAGCAATGCAAGATGCTGGTTGCTGCGCCATTGTGCTTGAAGCAGTACCGGATCGGGTTGCGAAATACATCAGTGAAACTTTACAAGTTCCGACAATTGGCATCGGCGGCGGAAATGGCTGCGACGGTCAAGTCTTGGTTTACCATGACATATTAGGCTTCTTTGATAAATTCACACCACGCTTTGTGAAGCAATACAGTCAACTCAACACTGTCATTGGCGACGCATTAACAGCTTACAAAACGGAAGTTGAAAGCCGCACCTTTCCCGCAGCAGAACACAGTTTTACAATGAAAGACGAAGAATGGACTGCTTTCTTAGAGCTGGTAGAGCCAAAGGTCAATGCAAATGACTGGTTTGGTATTGCATCGTAGCGCGTAACTAATAACTCAAGTCCAGATCCAAAAGGGTCAGAGTGCTTTGTGCATCTCTGGCCTTTTTTTATTCCAACATGTTTTTAGTGCCCAATAAAAAAAGCAGGTTAAATAAAAAAGGCCGTGCTATTAACACGGCCTAGCCACACTATAGAGTAATCAAAAGGGGGGACGATTACT
>JAHDBW010000136.1 GCA_020630175.1 Anaerolineales bacterium | reverse complement strand
TCTCTACCCATTGATCATGATTTCCTTCATCGGATAGTTCGAAAGCAATTCATAGCCCGTTTCTGTAATCAACACTTGTTCTTCAAGCTTCACGCCCGGACCACCGCTGAGCTTGCCATGGCAGGCTTCGACACAGATCACCATGCCGGGTTCTAGCACGCCGTCATAACCCGCGGCTTCCCACGTTTGCGGGAAGTAAATGCACGGCCATTCATCGCATAGCCCCACGCCGTGATACACACAAGAATACTGTTGATATACATTGGGATCATAGACAAGGCTTTTATGTGCCATATCATAGAAAGACAGACCGGGTTTTAGCAGCTCCATGTTGTACTGGATCTGCTCATAAGATTGGTCATAAATCTCTTGTTGCAGGGCGGTTGGCTTGGCCGGGCCACACAACCACGTGCGAGAAATATCCACACAAATGCCGTACGTGCCGATTAGGTCAGTGTCAAATGCCACGAACTCGCCTGCTTCAATCACCTTGCTGCTACATTCTTGGAACCAAGGATTACAGCGGTCCCCAGAAGCCATCAAACGCGTTTCAATCCATTCGCCGCCGCGGGCAATGTTTTCTGCATGTAGGTAACTCCACAAGCGTTGTTCGGTCACACCGGCTTTCATGTGATTGAACATCACATCCATTGCGCGCTCACAGGATTCAATTGCACAGCGCATTGCTTTGATTTCTTCTGGATGCTTGATGCGGCGCGCCAACTCCATTACTTCTTCGCCGTTATGAATGGAAAGACCATGCGATTGCAGCGCTTCTAGACCTTCAGGGTTACAGCGGTCTAATGCCAAGCGGGTGTTACCGCCACCATGCTGTTTGACCAAGTCGTGGATCTCAGCCGCCCAGCGCTTGGCCATTTCTTCATGCCGGTTGCCCGCTGCAAAATAGAACCAACTCGTCGAGGGGCGCACTTCATCGACCACTTCACTATGCCGACTGAGAAATGGTGTTGCACTGTAGTCAAACATCACCACTGGGCCTTCGGCGGGCACAAAACAATAACGGGCTGCGTTATGCGTAATCCACAGTTGCATGTTGGTGCTGTCTGTTGCGTAACGCACGTTGAGCGGATCAAATAGGACAATGCCGGCGTAGTCCCACTTCTTTAGTTCAGCCCGCACGCGTTCTAACCGATACCGTCGAATAACCGACAGGTCTGGCATTTCTAGGCCAGCTGCTTTCCACTCTGAAATGGCCAACTCCCCTGGCCCCAGATCATGTAGATTTTGCAGACCGTTTGCATACGCTATGCTCTCAGCTGATGGCTGTTGTAGTGCTCCAATTTTTTGGCGATGATTGCCCGTAATAACTGAATTCATAAGAGTGTCCTTTGAATGGATGGGTCAAATTTGAAAGCCTCTTATCCTATTGTCCCCATACTTAGAAAAATGGATGTGCAACATTTGCTTTTAGTGTGGCGTGATTCGGTGAAACTAGTGGGGACCGGTGTGTTGGATACAGTCAAACGTTTTGTTTTTGTCTTGACTCTATGAACTTATTTATCCATAACCGAAGCAGTCTAAACAGAACTTGAACAAAGTCCATACCATGCTCTAATTGAATGGTGTGTAACAATGCGTTACGATTCTAAAAGTAAAGGTACTCTTTTCGTGTGTCACTAGGGTGCTAGCCGTAAACTCTCTTGCGGCTAGCACCCTTTTACGTTTAGCCCAGCATAGCCCGATCTTGCCGCACAAGCATTTGTTCCACCTCATCTAGCAAACCCTCCTATGCACGCTGCGTAAGTCAAGCTATAACAATTGCACAGACTTTCAAATTTACAAATACCACGTATTATGTGAGTCATCTTATTTGTAAATAACGTCCTAAGGATTCAATTATGAAAATTATTGTCGATGGAACGCCCATCGAAGCCGAAGCCGGAGAAAGCGTGCTGGCGGCCATGCTCAAGGCCAATGTGCATCCCACTGGCGGTGGCTGTTTATGCTGCGGCGGTGACTGCCCACATTGTTTGGCAACGGTTGATGGTGTCAGCTATATGCGCACGTGCCAAGTGCATGTCCATCCTGGCCAAGTGGTGCAGCGGCATCACTATGGGCAGGTGGAGCCACCAATGCCGCAAGGCAATGCCGGTTCATTAGATGTGCCAACGCGCCATGTCTTTTGTGATGCGGTAATCATTGGCGGTGGGGAGTCTGGGCAAGCCGCGCTGGCAACTGCCCAAGCGGCTGGTCAAACAGTAATGGCGCTAGACGCTAATCAGGGCCAAGAGGCAATTGGTATCTACGCGGGGCCGATGGTTGTGGCAAAGACTGCTACTGAAATGTTGCAAATCCACGCCAAGCAAGACGTGATTGTGGCGACTGGGGCAGCTGAAATTCAACCGGTTGCACCGGGCAATATGCTGGCCGGAATTTACACCACCCGCGCCGCTGAACAGCTTGCGCAGCAAGGCGTACAGCTTGGTAAGGTCGCAGTGTTAGGACCAGTGCCAAAAAATGTGTGGCATTTTCCAATTACCGGACGCATAGTGCGCTTTGAAGGTGAGGGGGCTGTTTCCGCTGTTGTTGTAGAACAAGACGGCGTTGAAACCACGCACGCCTGTGACGGTGTCGTCGTAGGGCTGGGCTTCCATCCCCGCAATGCGCTGGCACGCCAAGGGCATGATATGGCGCAAGTGCGCACAGTGGGTGATGCTGCGCTGGCATCTGATATTCCACCGTGTCCCGTTTCTGGCGTGGTGTGCCCTTGTTCTGGCATCACTGTGGATGACCTGCAATACACCTGGGATAGCGGCTTCCGCGAGCTAGAGCTAGTCAAGCGTTCTACGCTGGCTGGTACCGGCACTTGCCAAGGGTCTTGTTGTATCCCACATATGCGCAGCTTTTTAGCGGATCGGGGCAAAGAACTACAAGCCCCATTTACCGCCCGACCGGTTACCAAACAACTGACGGTAGAAGAAATTGCGGCAGGTGCGCACTTCCATCCACAGGCTGAAACGGCGCTGCATGGAGAACACATTGCGCTGGGTGCCCAAATGGAACGCAGCGGCAGTTGGTGGCGGCCTTGGAATTATGGCAATTATGAGGCTGAGTATTGGGCAGTGCGTGAAGCGGTTTCCATCATGGATGTGAGCACGCTTGGCAAAATGCTGCTCTCTGGTCCAGATGCGCTTGAGTTCCTACAAATGATCTACCCGACAAATGTCAAAACGATCAAGCCGGGACGCAGCCGCTATGTGCTGATGCTGAATGACCGTGGCTATGTGTTTGATGACGGCCTAATTGCAAATGAAGGCAACGGTGTGTATGCCCTGACCTTTACTAGCGGTGGCTCTAGCAACTCTGAAATGTTCCTCCGTGACCGGGCCGAAACCTTTGGCATGGATATCCGCTTGGTCAACCGCACGTGGGGGCTAAGTGCCATCAACGTGACCGGGCCATTGGCCAAGGCCATGCTGCAAAAAATGGGCGTGTCTGACTTGCCAAACTGGCTCGAACACAAGCATATTGACGTGGCTGGCATTGCCTGTCACGCCTATCGGTTGAGCTTTACTGGCGAATGGTCGGTAGAGTTACATCACGCCGCGCAAGATTCGGTGGCGCTGTGGCGGGCGCTGTTGGCTGCCGGTGAAGAATTTGGCATCCGCCCGCACGGCTTAGAAACGTTGCGCACCTTACGGCTTGAAAAAGGCCACATCATTGTTGGCCCAGATACCGGTTTTGATGGCACTGCACGGCGCATCCATCACAATTGGGCGGTCAACATGAAAAAGCCTTACGACTTTGTCGGCAAGGCGGCCATCATCCGCACCAACAAAACAGAATTAGACAAAGAACTAGTCGGGATGACCATTCCAGACTACACGCCGATTGAAGGTGACATTGCCTTTGTTGACGGGCAATATGCCGGGGTTGTGACCAGCAGCGCTTGGTCGCCGGTGCTCAAAAAGGCGGTCATGTTGGTGATGTTGCAATATATCGATGGTGTCTTGCCAACTGAAGTGACGCTTAGCGGCCACACGGCCACCCGTGTTGACCTGCCGTTTTACGATAAGGAGTCTGCCCGTGCCCGCGCATAACCACATCGAATTTACACGCCTGATTGCAACCCGCATTGCAACCACCGCAGCGGCGGCAGATAAGCTGCACGCGCCAGCTGGGTCAGTTATGATCCGCACCGCAATTGACGAGACGCTCATCTTTCCGCCGGTGCCAGACATCAGCGTTGATGACGACTACGCCATCATTATTGAAGATGGTAGCTACGCCAGCGCTTGGCTAGACATAGACTTTGCGCTACGCTGGTTGCCTTACAACTGCGCGTGGGAAATGCCCACCGTCCGCCCGGCCTTTGCGCAGGGCATGATTGCAGACATTGCCACCAAACTCTATTTTGAACAAGAGCGGGTGCTAATGATTGTGCCAGCCCCTTATGCGGCTGAAATGGCAGCGCACCTTGCGCATGGAGGGCACGCATGAACGAGTTTCAAGAACGCAAAGTCAAGCTGAAATGGCATGAGCCAAAGAAAAACTATGACGTCATCATTATTGGTGGCGGCGGCCATGGCTTAGCCGCAGCTTACTACCTGGCCACGCGGCACGGCATTACCAACGTGGCCGTGATTGAACGCAAGTACATCGGCGGTGGTAATTCTGGGCGGAATACGACCATTATCCGCGCGGATTATGGCATTCCAGAGGCAATGGCCTTCTACAAACGCAGCGTGGACTTGTACTACCAGCTAGAACAAGAAACCGACCGCTGGATGATGTTCAAGCCGAAAGGCATGCTGCGCCTTATGCACAGCGAAGCGAATATGCAGAGCGCCATCAAACGCGCACATACCAACACTGTGTTTGGCTCGCCAACCGATATTTTGAGCGCTGCTGAAGTTTCAAAAATGGTGCCGGAAATTGACATGACCGGCGGCGGGAAGTATCCAGTGGTGGGGGGCTTCTTGCACCATGCCGGGGCTACCGCCCGCCATGACCGTGTGAATTGGGGCTTGGCGGAAGGCGCGAACAAGCACGGTGTGCATATTCACCAACGCACAGCGGTTACAGATTTGATCATGAGTGCCGATGGTTCCAAAATCAACGGCGTACGCACAGACAAAGGCGATATGTATGCCGACCAAGTGCTGTGTGCCGTGGGCGGCCATGTGACCAGCATCGGCAACATGGCGGGGCTACGCTTGCCAATCCGCACGCACCCACTCCAAGCGTTTGTGACCAACCACTACGAACGCAAGTTTGAGCCAATTGTGGCGTCACTGCTGCTGCACTTTTACATCTCGCAAACCGCGCGCGGTGAAATGCTAATGGGCGCGCATGTTGATCGGCAGCCAGCGTATAACTATCGCGCGGGGTATGACTTTATCCAGCACTGTGCGCACCATGCGATGACGATCTTGCCGTTCTTGCGCAAGATGCGTGTGCTGCGGCAGTGGACCGGGCTGTGCGATATGAGTCCAGACGCCTCACCGGTGATGGGGCTAACGCCAGTGGAAGGCTTGCACATTACCACTGGATGGGGCACTTGGGGGTTCAAGGCCATCCCGGCAAGTGGTGAAAGCGTGGCGGAAACCATTGCCACTGGCAAGCAAGCTGAACTGATCAAGCCATTTGGCCTAGACCGTTTTGCTAAGGATCGCACAATGGGCGACCTAGGCAGTACCGGAACGCACTAAGGAAGGCGTTGACTTATGAGTATGAACATTTCTTGTCCCTTCTGCGGCGACCGTCCGTTAGAAGAATTTGCTTACGGCGAAGTGTATGACATTCCTGAAAGCATTACTGATCCAGACGAACGCAATTTAGATCGGGCGTTTTTCTACAACAACACAGCGGGTGTGCAGCGCGAAGCATGGTTTCACTCTTATGGCTGTCGGCGGTGGATCTATATCCAACGGGACACCATTACAGACCGGATTGTGAAACACGAATAGCCGCGCACAGCATGTTATGTCGACTAAAACGCCGCAGCATCCGTTGCGGCGTTTTATATTAAGTTTGTTGACAAAAATATTAATAACCTTAATCGAACCTATACAATCCATTTATTTACTTTAGGCGCGCGGCTGTTATTCTAAGAGTGTTAGGAAATAACGGTAATAACTAGTTAGGTAGTTAGTTTAGATCAAGTAATGGAGTAGGTAACATCATGATTCAGCGTCTATATATTGCATTCGTAGTAGGTATTGCAACAATGTTTAGCAGCAAAGGAACATCAGACGATAACGAATAAGCTGTAGGTAACACAAAAAACATCACAATAAAATCAAAAAGAGCTGCTGGCTACGCAACGCCAGCGGCTCTTTTTTGTTTTATTTAGACACTGTGTCTAATAAAAAACACGGTATCCGAAAAAATAGTATTGCAGGATCATTGAGAAAAAATGTTCTATAATTGTTTGGTTGCTTGGATTTATATTGTGTGCAGCGTTTTTTGCACATAAGTTTAGTCATCCAAGACAAATAGGACGCTATGCGACTCAAGATAATTCTTTTTGGTTTGGCTTGTTATGCCATTTACTCTGGGTTTGTTGATATTCGTGAATCACTTGCAAATCCTGAAGCACTGCAATATACGGTTACATCGTATATTACCGAACGCCCAACTGGGGAGTGGGTGACCCTTACCGAGGGTAATTTAGACATTCCAGACGCTGCTTATGAGACAAGCAGTGAGGACGATGATGATGTTTCAAAATTATATGTGCCGGTGTATTCAATTGATGAATTTGACTACGAGACAATCAATATTTTGTTTGTCACCGATGATGCGGAACTGATCGCACTCTTACAACAAATCAATGCGATGGGTGAAGACGAATTTATGGAGTTCGCCTTTGAGAATATTGAACGCGTGTTCCCTGAAGATGACTTGACTGGCATGATCCGAACGCAGCAGTCAATGGAATCTGATGACGTCAGTGATTTGCAGGGGCTGTATCCAAGCCTAGCGCCGGATTTTGTATTGCTTGAAGACGGTGCAATGCCGGGTGGGATTTTATGGGGGCTGACCCTGATAGCAGGGGGCTTAGTGCTGCTAGCGCTTTTATTCTTCTGGATTTTTGGCCGCAAACGCAAGCCGGATAGCGATAATACGCCACCGCCAAGCAATGATGCCAACAGTGGCGATGGACAATTAACCGCTGAGCAACGCGAAGCACTGATGCAAGCCTTACGCGAACGGACAGCAGAGCAATCGCGCAATAGTGCATAGATCAACATAAATCCGTGTCCGTGCGGCATGGGTTTAATAAAGTCGTTTTAATCTAAAGCGGTCTCTATATAGAGGCCGTTTTTGTTTTAAGTCTGCATAGAGTGAGTGATTCTAACGGGGTGGTTGCGATTAAGCAGAAAGTTTTTCCGAAAAATTGTCACGATATTAAGCATCCATATTAATTATTAATTAAGTCGCAATGAATGAGAGCATGATATAAGCATAAAATATTTACAGGTAAAGTAAAACATGTCATTTGGTAGTGGCAGGTAAGTAGGTACACATGAGTAATATGCAGTCTTGGCGCCGTGTTGCGCTAGTTTCAGGAACATTCTTAATGTTTCTGTTGTTTGGTTTTTCCCTCGCTATCCCGCTCTCGCAAGATCGTTTTGAAAACAGCAATCGGGTTTGGCTTGATCTTGATGCAGATGGCATTCAAGATCAAGGCGAATGGTCTATTGTTGGCGTTACAGTTAACCTGTACACAGTAGCCGAAAACGGCACGCTTGAAAAAGTTGCCACGGCCATTACTGATCTCGAAGGTAA
This sequence comes from Anaerolineales bacterium, assembly GCA_020630175.1. GTDB lineage: Bacteria > Chloroflexota > Anaerolineae > Anaerolineales > UBA6668 > JAHDIM01. Next base: position 1,323 of record JAHDBW010000136.1, on the reverse strand, counting down.
ATTCGAATTTCCGCAAGCGCTAACCCCAGATACACAATATGCTATCCGTTTGGATGACCCCGAAGACTATCGCTGGGGCACCCCATTAGGGTTTGAGCACAATGTAGAAAACTACTGGCGTGATGCGAACTTATCAGACTTGGTTACAGTGTCTGTCTTAGATGAGCACAATACCGCCATTGAAGATAGCGGCTACCCAACGACTTATATCCACACAACTGCGCGCCAAACAGCCTTAGACACCGGGCTACACTTTGGATTGAACTTTGGTTGTGTTTGTGGCGCAACGGCACTTGAAAATCACACGCCACTCTATGGCAAAGTGGTTGGTGCTGTGCCAGATGCAATCCGCCCAAGCGTGCAAGATGAAGCCTCCGCTGTAGAAATTGGCAGCCGGATTTGGTTTGACCGCGATGCAGATGGCATTCAAGATCTAAGTGACTGGTCAATTCCAGATGTCACGGTGAGTTTGTATGACCTCATGCAAGGCGAAACGCCGCTTAAGATTGCCGAAACAAAGACAGACTTGGCTGGGTTCTATTACTTCAATGACCAGAACGTGGCAAATGGCCTAGATCCAAACGGTATCTATGAAGCGCGTTTTGATAATCCGGCTGATTATGCTGAGTATGGGCCGCTGCACCAGATGGGGGCAACGTTGCCAATGCAGGCCGAAGCGCTGCTATTAGACTCAGAAGCCTTAGAGGTTGAAGACTACTTGAGCGTCTTCTTTGAAGCAGACCGCGAAGCAGCACGTAATTATGAACACAGCGCGGGGCTAATTGTCCGTGATGATTTGTGTGGCTGTGGTGCCGGTATTCTCTCTGCTGAACATTACTATCCAGCCGATGCGCAAAGCATTTGGGCTAATTTAGACGTTGCGCCTGTTATTGAAGATGGTGAATTGAAATTCAATATTTTAGGGGTGCAGCAATCAGGTGAAACGGTTGTACTTGGCACTGATTTAGAAACACTCTCTTTATTAGAGACCTTTGTAATTCCAGTGACCGGTAGTAACCCACAACCAGTTATTACACCACAACCAACGTTGCCAGCGCCGACGCTAACAAGCGTGTTGCCAACCCCAGCACTCGTCACGCCAACTGCGAATGTGAGTGTCACCACGGTGCCCGCCAACACGCCAACAGACGTTGCGCTAGATCCAACGGCAACCAACACGCCGGTTGCTGTCGCTGCAGTGCCAACATTAACAGCAACGCCAGAAATCGTGGCACAGAACACCGCAACGGCAGCGCCAACGAATACGCCAACAGCGACAAACACAGCAACGCCAGTGCCAACGAATACGCCAACAGCAACAGC
>JAHDBW010000135.1 GCA_020630175.1 Anaerolineales bacterium | reverse complement strand
ACTCAGCGCCCAAGATATAAAAATATTTGTTCCAGCAAAAGAGTTCAGCCTGTCGCTTGCGTTTTATAGCGCGTTGGGGTGGCAAACCAACTTTATAACTGAAGACAACAGCCTAGCGGAACTTGAACTAGCCAACAGTCGGTTCTATTTACAGAATTACTATCACAAGCACTGGGCTAATAATTTCATGATGCAGATTGTGGTGACAGATGCGGCAGCATGGCATACGCATGCCACGCACGTAATTACTGAGGGGCGTTATAAATCGGCGCGCACAAAACCACCTGTACAAGAGCCTTATGGGGCGCTCGTGACCTATGTGTGGGATCCAAGCGGGGTCTTGTTACATTTTGCGCAGTACGTTAGCGCGGTGTGAGATGAATACCGGCAATCATGCAGCGCACAGAGCCGCCAGCCAGTTCGATTGTTGGGATATCTAGCGGCAATAACGTTGCGGATTTTTCGATAGTCTCGCGCTGAGTGGTGCCTAGCGCGGCTAAGGCACGGCTAGAGAGTGCCAAGATACGACCGTTTTTGCCAGTCATTTCTAGGGTATTGCCCGCAAATTCGCGCACCTGCCCATAGCTCAAGTCAATAATGGCGCGCCCGCTATTTTTTAGCCGTAATGAAATTTCATCACGCCGCTCCCGATCTGTGATCGATTCTAGGCAAATCATGGCATAGTCTGTGCCGATGCTCATCATCACATTGGTGTGATAAATCGAGCTGCCGGTTGAGTCGGCGGTGTCAAAGACCATTGGTTCATAGCCAAACATGGTGCAAAAGCGCTCCAGTACAATCGGGTCTGCGCGGTTAGAGCTGCTCACGTAAGCAATGCGCTCAAAATGATCGAACACCATCGACCCCGTTCCCTCTAAAAACAAGTTGTCTTGTTCTAAGCCAGAATAATCAATCACTTCCTGTACCCGATACGTTTGCTTCAACATCTCGATAACATCAATCCGCCGTTCCCGCCGCCGATTGCGCGAGTACATGGGAAAGAGCGCCACACGTCCGCCGTGGTGCGTTGAAAACCAATTATTAGGAAAGACAGAGTCGGGTGTTTCGCGCTCGCCAAAATCATCAAAGACGTGAATAGTCACGCCTGCATCACGCAGCGTTTTGACAGCTTGGTCAAATTCACGAATTGCGTTTTTGGCAATAATTTCTGGAGCGAGGTCAGTGGGTACAGATTGAAATGCGTTATCGGCCGTGGTCTGTGGATTTGAATTGAAGCGGTGCGGTCGGATCATGACAGCCGCTGTTGGCGCTTGGATATGCCGATAATTCATCGTGATTTGCCCTCAGAATGATTAGATTTTGAATACAAATGAGTCTCGCAAGACTATAACAGAGCTGGATCAGCTAGCGTTGCCTTAATCGCGCCAAATCCACCAGAGAAGAATTGCTAAATCGATGATGTGTTCAATCCGGCTGATAATGCCACCGTGATGGTCTTTGCTCCAATAACTGTATGGCGAAAGATAGCGCGTTTTGAAGTCGAACGGCCACAGCAACAGCGGGCCATCATTATGGTGTGAGGGAATATCTAACAAGGTGTGTAGAGCGCAGCCCGTGGCAAACCAGAGCAACCAGCGCCCAATACGTGACCGGCGGCCAACATAGCCCGCAATCAGCATCATTGTGAGCGGAAAGGGTGAGTGGAAAAAGCTGTGTGCGCTGGCAACGCGCCGGTCGTTGAAGTACATGTGCTCAAACAGATGCCTAAGCGACTGGCCGTATTCCTGTTGCGTTGTGCGTTTTTTCCACAGTGGGTACAGCGCGGTAATGCCGTATAAAGGCAGGTCTGGCGCAATAGCGCCGAGCAATAACGCGTTACTCTCTGGGGTTGTGCCGTTGGCTTTCAAAGACGCATCGAATGCTTTAGTGAGTAAAAAGTGGGTGTATGTTTGCATCTGAACGCTACCAAACGCCTGCGTAGCGCGTGGTGTAGGGCGCTTGTTGCTGGACCAGCCATTGATGCCGCAGCGCATTCAATTGCCGACTATGGTGCAGGTCGTGCGCAACCCATGCGGTGAACATATCGCCCGCAGTAATTGGGCCAAACGGCGCAACATACGCTTTCTGCCAGTTTGGATTTTTCAACGTTCGCAGCCAGGCTAACGACTCTTGACGCTGCGCCAGATAGCCAGCGAGTGCGGCCTGTAAAGTGGTGACGCTGGGCACGCGTTCGTCTGCTTCAATAGAGCGCCATTCCGTTGTTGCGCCACGCAAGATATGCGCTAAGCGCGGCCTAAAGTCTACGATTTCTTCAGCATAAAGATGTGCCACCGTCTCAAAGATAGACCATGACTTGGCATCGGGCTTCCAATGGGCTTGTTCTGTGCTTATATCTTTCACTAAGCTGGCAATGATCGTAGGTTGATATTCGAGCTGGGCAAGGCTGGCAGAAAAATGTTTCATGTTGAAATTATAAATGGGGATAAGAAGACTCAAAAACGCGCTAAGTTTACAACCTAGCGCGTTTTCTACAGGAGGATTGGGAACTGGCGTTCCCGAACGAAAGATGTTCGTTTGAGCTACTTATAGAATAAACATCAATTGTAAAGAAATTGTGGCAGTTCAGTGAGAAGCAGATAAGAGCCTATTCACATAGTGTTGATTTATCCGCAACTGCAAAAAATTTGCCATAATTGCGCGATGAAAAAATTTATCGGACTTATCTTCTTTATCGTGCTGTTAGCTGTTAGCGCCTGCCAAGCAGCGCCAGAGCCAGTGTTGCCAACCTTGCCACCGCCTGAACTGAGCATCAATACAGCCACACCGTTACCGCCAACTGTAACGCCATTTCCAACGCAAACGCCAGCGCCGCCAACGGCAACCGCCGAAGTTGCGCAAGCGCCCACTGCACTGCCGGAGCTTGTTATTCAGCCCACGCCGGGTGGTAATGGGCATCCCACCTTAGCGGATTTTTGGGAGGGCACCGCCGATTTTCGCGTGGATGTACCAATTACAGGGTTACCCTTGGGCGAGTCAGAAACTATCCGCATGAGCAACGGCGAACTGTGGAGCTATTTACACGCGAGCCATCAGTCAGCCGGTGTTGTTGACCGCTGCGGCGATCCGGTGGAGTTCCCCGGCTGTACCGTGATTTACCGTAGTTATGACGATGGTGACACGTTCTCTTTGGAAGACCCAACGTGCCAATTTCATTGCGATAGCTGCCCGTGTGACCCACAAATTGATCAGCAACATATGCAGCAATATCCACGCGTGTTTTACGATGGTGAACTGCTGCACCTTGTCAACGAGTTCTTTGGCAAGAATATGTACCGCATCTCACATGATGGCCTGAACTTCAGCTCTGCCCGCCAAGTGAGTGATACCGGCCCTTGGTATTTCTGGTATGCGCCGTGTCCAGACGCGCAGCTGATTGGCGAGCATCCGTTTGTGCCGTTTGATTATGAATGTTTGGCCGGTGGTCCGCCTGGAATTTGGCTTGAAGGGGAGACCATTTACAGTTTCTTGGCTGTTGGGCAAAGCCCCGGTGGCATGGGCTGTTATAAAGGCCAAAAGGGCGCTGACCCCAGCACGTTTGAGGCGTGTGACAACAATCCGCTGTTCAAGGGCGCGCAAGAGTATGGCTCAACGGAAATCTATGGGCCAGACGCACAGCCGTGGTGGGATTTCCGCACCATTAGCTCCGCCGATGTGCAGCAGATTGGCGACCGCTACTATATGGTGTTTGAAGGCATTCGGGGTGCTGGCCCCGGTGATGGTGGCGATTCGCAATTTGGCCTCGGCATCGCCCGCAGTACAACGGATCAGATTGATGGGCCATGGGAAAAATTTGCGGGTAACCCAATTATTATTGACTTACCCGGCAATGTTGGGCTGGGGCATGCCGATTTACTGGTGCTAGATGGACAAACGATTATGTACACATCATTAGACGGTGCAACGCGCAGTAAGTTGGTGCTGGAGTGGGTAGATGGTGCAGGGGAATAGGTAGCGCTAATGGATTGAAATCCATTGCTAGTGAAAGAAACCTGCTGAAGCATGTTTGGACTCCGCTGGCAACAGGTTTACTGCGCTAATCGCAGAATTGCTGCGCCTAAAAATGACGTGCAGCACCTCAGTAACGTTATCCAAAAACTTTCCCGATTTTGTCTAGGGCTGTTTCAAGCTGGCGCATTTCTTGAACAAAAGCGAGCCGTAATAACCCTGCGGCTTGCTGCCCCATGCTGGTGCCTGGCAGGAGCGCAACACCTTCGTTGAGCAGGTCATAGGTGCGTTCAGATAAATTTTCAACATGACGTAGATCTAACATGATGTACATGCCGGCATCTGGCACGTGATGTTTGATACCAAACTCGGTTAGTCGCCCAGAGACATAATTACAGCGCTCCTTGAACGCCGTGCGGAATTCATCTACGCAGTCTTGCGGGCCTTCAAGCGCAGCTTGCCCCGCGTCTTGAATAAACGGTGCCACCCCAGAAACATTATTGACAATAAAATGCCCCGCTGCGGCGCACAGGCTTTCTGGCCAAATGCCAAACCCTAACCGCCACCCCGTCATCGCGTAGGACTTTGAAAAACCATCCATCAAAATCGTGCGCTCTGGCATACCGGTGATGTTGTAGATAGAAGGCGGTGCGTCTTCCGTGAAGTACAGCTGATAGTAAATTTCATCGGCCAGAACCCATAAATTGTTGCGTTTTGCAAAATCGGCGAGTGCTTCTAGCGTGTCTTGCGGGAACAAACTCCCGGTTGGGTTAGACGGATAATTGAGCACGATGGCCTTGGTCTTGTCTGTGACCAACGCTTGTAGATCGGCGATGATGGGTAAAAATCCATTTTCAACTTTCAATGGATAAGCAACAGGATCAACGCCCAAAATGACAGAAATCTCACGATTGCCGGGTAAGCCGGGGTCGGGGATCAACACCTCATCGCCGGGATCGAGGCAGGTGGCGAGCGCGGCGTATAGCGTGCCTTTGACGCCGTGCGTGACAAACACTTGCGTATGCGGCACGTCAATATCACGGGTGCGTTTCAGGTAAGCTGCAATTGCTTTACGCAGTCCTAGTGCGCCAGCCGCAGATTCATAACGGGTCCGGCCCGCTAACATCGCGGCATGGGCGGCTTCAATAATATGCGGCGGTGTGTCAAAGTCGGGCTCGCCCAATTCAAGGTGAACGATCGATTTGCCTTGCGCTTCTAACGCCATGGCGCGTTCCCAAATTTCGAAAGCGCCAGCAGCGCCAATGTTGTTGGTCCAGTTTGCAATAGGTGGTAATTTCATGCGCTAATTCTAGCGGGTTGAGAGTGAAGATGCCACGCCTTGGTGACCCATGTTAAACAAAAAAACGCCCGCGATAAATGCGGGCGTTGCAATAAGACCGTAACGCGTCCAGGACAGTCAGTCCTTGGAATGTCGGAGACTAAAAGCCTTCCAGTTGATAATAGTGTGCTGACTGCTGTGCGTCGTTACACTACTATAGTAGGCCATAAGCACACTAAAATTTATTGAGGTTAGCTTGAGGCTTCGTTGACAATTGGTGTGCCCAAAGTAAAAAATTGAAACATCATGTTGTGCGAGACCAGTGCCAAAAAGTGACCCCGTTGGTAACCGGTTTGCATCTATGATTGCCATATTCTTACCCTGTATTGCTCTTTATCGCGGGTAGCCGCTTGATACACAATACTGTTGTTCGTCTGCCGTATGCGTTAGCAATGGCCGAACTGTTTACCAAAAGGACAAATCAAGATGAAAATCCACGCAAAAATTGTAATCGTGGGCGCTGGGATTGTTGGCTCTAGTGCGGCGTACTGGCTAGCGAAATACGGCGAAAAAGACGTACTCGTGATTGATAAAGGCGAGCTATTTGAAAATGATGGCTCTAGCTCGCACGCGCCGGGTGGCGTCAACCCACTTAGCAATAATCCTTCTATGGCAAAGCTTGCGGGCGATACCATCGATTTATTCGAAACCCTACCGCTTTGGAAGCCCGGCCGGAAGCCGCTCTACATGGTTGGCGGCGTTGACGTCGCCCGCACAGACGAGCGGATGAATGAAGTCAAACGGCTGTACACCAACGGCAAAGGCTTCGGCGTAGAAGTGCACCAAATTGGTCCTAAAGAAATTTCAGAACTGTTCCCCTTGATGGATGGCTCTAAGTTCAAAGGTGGCCTGTATACCCCACGTAAACCAGTTGTGGCGGGGCCGCACGTTTGTGGCTCACTGGCTGTAGAAGCAGAAAAGATGGGTGGCACCCGCTTCGTCGCCAATACCAAAGCGACTGAGTTTGTGATTGAAAACAACCGCATTGTTGGTATCAAAACCAACAATCCAGACATGGAATACATCACCTGTGAACAAGCGTTGATCTGTACCAACATCTGGACACCAGCATTGTCTGAAACGTTCAATGTGGTCACGCCACTGATGCCAGCGGAACATCAATACTTGAAGTCTGCGCCGTTGCCAGAACTAGCCCACGTCAGTGACCGCACCAACGCCGACCATGAAATTATTTACCCAAGCGTGCGCGACATGGATGGCGGCACGTACTACCGGCATTGGTGGGACAGCCTCGGCATTGGTAACTATCACCACCGCCCGCTCATGATCGATTCGCGCAAGCTGGGCAAGAGCGCCGATCATGCCTTTACCCCTGAAGACTTTGTGGAAGCGCGCAAAATTGTTGAAGACTCAATTCCGGCCGCGCGCGGTGTGGACTACCCCTACAGCATCAACGGCATGTTCTCATTCTCTGTCGATGGGTTGCCAATTCTTGGGCCAACCGGCGTCGACGGCGTTTGGATGGCAACCGCGTGCTGGGTCACTAACTCTGGTGGCGTGGGGAAAGCCATGGCGGAATGGATGATCACGGGCGAGCCAGAAGTCGACATGCGCACGCTAAACGTCAACCGCTTCCTGCCACATCAGCTTAGTGATAAGTACATTCAAATTTCTTGCGCCAAAGCTTATGCAGAAGTGCATGACGTGATCCATCCAGCGCAATCTACGAGTAAGCCGCGTAATATTCGGCACACGCCATTTTATCCACGCCACTTGGAGCTCGATGCCGAGCTAACGCCTAGCGCGGGGTTGGAAATTCCATACTGGTACAACAGTAATGCCAAGTTGCTAGAAAAATACGGCGCTCAAGTGCCAGATCGCAGCGGCTGGCCAGCCCAACACTGGTCTCGTATTCAGGGCGCAGAACATCTCGCCATGCGTGACACCGCCGGGCTCATGGACTTGACCGCGCTCTCTATTATTGAAATCAGCGGGGCAGATGCGGCTGCCTATATGGACTATGTCTGTACATCGCGCCTTAGCCGCGTGAAAGTTGGCGGCGTGACTTATACGTTGATGTGTACGCCAAAAGGCGGCATCAAGCGCGACATCGCAATTTCACGTATTGCTGAAGATACCTACTGGCTCTTTACAGGGAACGGTACCGTGCCACAAGAACTAGATTGGATGCGCCGTCTGGTCGGCGACTATGACGTCGTCGTCAATGACCTCACATCACAGTACGCCGCGCTCGGCTTATTTGGCCCAAATGCGCGTGCGATTTTGGAACAAGTCACGCCCAACGATATTAGCGATGCAGGCTTTCCGTTCTACACGTGGCAAACCATTGAAATTGGCATGCACAAGGTCTACGCCATGCGGATTTCATACGTGGGTGAGCTTGGCTGGGAATTGCATATGTCAATGGACACTGCACTTGCTGTGCGTGATGAAATTTGGGCGGCTGGCGCGGCGCATGATCTGGTGCCGGTTGGCGTTGGTGCCATGCGCTCGATGCGCGTTGAAAAGGGCTACCGCGTTTGGGGTGGTGATATCCACACGGAACACAATCCGTATGATGCGGGCATGGGCTGGATGGTCAAGCTCAAGAAAGACAATTTCGTGGGGAAAGCTGCGTTGGCCAAGATCAAAGCCCAACCGCGCACCCGTCAATTGGTAACGATTACGGTTGATCATCCGAACTGTGTACCCACTGGTAACGAGCCGATTATGATTGGTGATGAAGTCATTGGTCAGATCACGAGTGGGGCTTGGGCGTACAGCGTAGGTAAGTATGTTGGCTTTGGCTATGTACCGGTAGAACACGCGGTACCGGGCACAAAAGTTAGCGTTGGCTACTTAGCAGAAGAGTTTGCCGGAGAAATTACCGCCGACGTGCTGTTTGACCCAAATAATGAACGGATGAAGGCGTAAATCTTACAAATTACCCTCTCCAAGCATGTATAATCAATCTGGTAGGCATCGATTCCGACGCAAACCAACTGTAAATGCATAAATGAAAGCCGCTCTGAATTCAGAGCGGCTTTTTTGTGGCCTAAATGTTTCACTATGGAGCATGGCCGCAAGGAAGACCTACACATGAAAATCCGCCAACAAAAAGCCCTAACCTTTGACGACGTGTTGCTCGTTCCGCAACGGTCACCGTTCCGTTCTCGTAAAGACGTTTCCACCGCTAGCCGCCTGACCAATAGCATCAGCCTCAATGTGCCAATTTTGAGCGCCAACATGGACACCGTAACGGAGTCCGCTATGGCAATTGCAATGGCCCGCACCGGCGGCGTTGGCGTGCTACACCGCTTTATGTCAACTGAAAAAATGGTTCGGCATGTCAAGCGTGTCAAACGCGCTGAAGGCTACCGCGTTGAAGCACCGTACACCATTGCAATGGACGCGAGCTTAGCGAACGTTGACCGTACAATGCAAATTCATGAAGTTGGCGGCCTGATGGTTGTGGATGCCAATGGCAAGATGGTGGGCTTAGTGACGCGGCGTGACATTGTGCTTGCCCCAGACATGAATGCTTCTGTGCAATCTGTCATGACGCAGCCAGACAATATTATTACGGCCCCGGCTGATGTCAGCATCGACACTGCGCGGGACTTGCTACATCGCCATCGCCTAGAAAAATTACCAGTCGTAGACGATAGCGGCGCACTGATTGGCCTAATCACCGCGCAAGATGTCATCCGTCAAAAGGGCACGCCTAACAGCACCCAAGACGACCGCGGACGTTTACGCGTTGGTGCCGCAATTGGCGTGCAAGCTGTCGATCTAGACCGCGCTGGTGCCTTGCTAGACGC
>JAHDBW010000485.1 GCA_020630175.1 Anaerolineales bacterium | reverse complement strand
TTAAACCGCTGCCAGCTAATTACTTTATTATCCCAAGCGCAAGTCTATTTACTGATTTGACCTGAGTAGAAGATGCTAAGCAGACACGCGCGTAATCGCAGCTGCAACTTGATACGCTCTGAAAATAGCACCATCTAAATACCCACCTCCGACGGTAGCCGCTTCTGTTACAGCCCACCATAGCCTTCCTGAGTACTGCGGTGGTTGCAGCAGCGGATGTCCATAGTTTGGGTGCCCATTGGCAAACACGCGCGTCTTGGATGCTGCGTTAGACGTAAAAGGCTCGGCATCCCAATTTGTTTCAGCATAGCCAATTGGATTAGAGGCCTGCTCACCAAACAAGCGAACCGCCTGCGCAATAACTGCTGCCTGTCGCTCTTCATAAGAAAGCGATCGCGCCTGTGGCTTATTACCAATCCAGCCAAACAAAGCGCCAACCTCATTATTTATCGGTGAAGCATCATGAAACTGATCTACCGGGCCTGCGTAACTCACGGCCATACCTGATAATTTTTCAGAACGCCAAAAAGACGTTGGATAGGTTAAAGAAACTTTCATTGCCTCGCCCATCCATGTTGGCACTTGCTGCATGGCTTGTGAGAGACCATCAGGTAATGCCGGGGTATAAGAAAGTGTTGTTGCGGCAAGGTGAGGGGGCAGCGTCACAATAACGTGCTGGGCTTGCCAAGTTTGCGTAGACGTTTTTACTTGGACAGCAGCATTCGTTTCAGTAATGTGTGTCACGGGCTGCTTCAGGTGAATTGCTGTCTGGCTTAATCGTGCAGTTAATGCTGCAATCAATGCTTGCATTCCGCCACCGACGCGGTAGGAATGTGGCTGCTGCCAACGTGGCGCAAATCGTTCTGGAGTAGCGCCAAGCTTTGCTTCAAATACGGCATAGCCTTGCTCATACTGTTGATACGCCTGTAAATCAAAGTCTTTCAAAAACTGTAGCACGTGCGCATTGTGCGCCCAGAACCATGTTGGTCCTAGATCAAATACCGGTTGTGTTGTGCCAGTTGCAACTGATTCAATACGCCCACCAAGCCGGTCGCGCGCTTCTAACACAACAACAGACTTACCCGCTTGTTCCAATGCATACGCAGCAGTTAAGCCAGATAATCCAGCACCAACAATAATAATTTCGGAAGATGAGTAGGTTGACAAAGAAAAATCCTATTCGCAGCGTGTAAATTTTATACAGATATTGCGCTGCGCTAGTCTGTATGACACAGTAAGTCGTTCTGCCACAGATTATAGTCCGCATCAAAGTCTTACTGGTTAGATGTCATGGCACATCTAATCTTACAAAATGACCTGTGGTCTTAATAAGGACACGTGCCGAGTACGACACTATTTGTCGTTTGACATTCGCTTTCTCGCGCTTTATGGTGTCTGTGTGAAACGATTCTGGATTGCACTATTACTACTTTCTGTTATCTTGCTAACTGGTTGCGATGTGCCAAACATTTCCACAGC
>JAHDBW010000134.1 GCA_020630175.1 Anaerolineales bacterium | reverse complement strand
TACCAGTCTTTCCAGCCGAACCAGAAGACAATGGTCGATTTGACGGGGGATAGTTGTTGGCCTTCTAGCGCGCCACTAATGGCAATGCCGGTGGTGGCATCCCAAGTGGATTGTGTTTCTGCGTCAACGAGTATGTCTTCTTGTTGCAGGCTGAAGGTGAGCGTTTGCCCGTCCACAGTGCTTCGATACACGCGGCCAGCACCAGAGCCGGGATTGAAGGTCACCACAATCGGCGTGCCGTCTAGCGTGTCATTGATGACTGGTTCTGCATTCAATACGCTGAATGGGTAAGACACGGCGTCTGCGCCAAGGGTGACGCCCACGGTGTATTCTTTGCCGTAAAGCCGGTCGTCGCTATGGTCTTCTGGGATTACGCCCGTTTGCCCATTGTTGAAGTAGCTTTCATACGGACTAAAGCGTCCGCGTCCGTTTTTGTTGAGCACTAATGAGTCTGGGTGCTGTTCGCGCCACTCATCCCACGTGGTGTGCACGGCTGGCACAAACGTTAGCTCTTTGCCCACCAGCGGCCCGTCAATGGCTTGGCCAATAATCTGCCCCCAATAACTTTCTGTTTCACGGTCATACATCACCAGCGTATTGCGGATCAGTTTGCCGCTAACGCCAAAGGTCAACACTTGGTCTTCTACTTGGCGGGAATACACGATTCCCGTAAAGCAAAGTGGTCACCAAGTGACGGCGATGGGTTGTCCGCCGACCACATCGTTGACAATTTCATGGCTGTCTAGCAGGTTTGTGCTGTAAGCCCGGGCATCGCCATCGATCACAACGCCCAGCACGAGTTCTTCTGGGGCGTATTCTTCGTTCGCGTCTTCAACGCTGTAAAACTCTGGGTTATCAATTGAAGGGATCGCATCGCGGGGTAAGAGGGTAATGATCTCAAGGTCTTCTAAGTTCACAGCAGATCCACTGCTAGTCTCCTCAGCTTCTGTTGCGCTCGGTTCTGATGTTGGCACCACAATGGTCTCTGTTGGTCTAACGAGGCCGCAGCCGGCGAGCACTGCGCCGCCTAAAGCCCCAAGAAGTAAAAGGGATAAATGTTTTTTTTGCATGGCTGTATTCTCCTGTGTGTTAGACGTGCTGTCGGTGAGATTCTTTACGAAAGCGACTGTGTGGTTAAAGCAAAAAGGCGCTAGCGGGCTGCTAGCGCCTTTGATTGGTGAGCTGTGACTACATTCTTGAGGCAACGCTAATGTCGCTAGGGACTTGCATGGTGGCCAAGACGAGTGCGTTTTCTGCTTTGAGCTCTAACAACTGCTCACGTAGTTTACGGATGGTGGAGCGCTGCTCTAGCTCTGTGCGCTGTAGTTCGCGTAGCGCGACGTTTGGGCGTTGTTCTGGCGTGACGGTAACAGGTGCTAGCGCTGTGTAACCGGCGCTGCGGCGTGGCGCGCTGCTATAGCCTTCACTGTATGCTAGCTGATTGCGTAGCGTTGCAGCTTCTTCTTTGGTTTTGACAATCTCCCAATGCATGCTGGTGAGCTGCTCACGGTGGCTTTCTAGCGTTGCGCCAAGGCGGGCCTGCAACTGGCGGTATTGATGCATCAGGGCTTTGTATGCCGCTTGGCTTTTGTTGAGCGCATTGCGTAAGTAATTTCGATCATGCTTCAGCTTATTGATGTCAGCCTGCATTGTGTTGACTTTACGATGAGATAGTTCCATAGCAATAACCCATGCAAGGGTCGCGCCAACAAGGAATGTGATAAATATAACAATAAGCATAATGAAGTCTCTCTTGGGTTGATCGTTAGAAAATGCGTCTAGTAAAAAATGCCGAGCAGCGGACGGATTGGGTTATCCGCTGCCCGGCAAAAGATGAAGGCTATCCTGGAACGTTGATAATTTCACCAATATAGATATTGGCTTGACGCTGCCGCAACTGTGGATTGATCTTCACCATTTCATCAATGGTGGTGCCATAGCGGGCGGCAATTTTACCGAGCGTATCAAACTGTTGGACGAGATAGCTGGTTGTGCCAAACGGCGCACCGGGCAATGGGCCAGACAGGCGCACAGAGCGGCCAGGGTAAATTACATCTGGGTTTGCGTTTAGCTCTGGGTTGAGCGCCAGTAAGTAAGCCACGCTGGTGCTAGAACGGGCAGCAATCGTGCGCAGCGAGTCGCCGCTTTGAATGACGTATGTATCGCCACCAAGCTGTGAGGGTTGCGCTGCTTGCGTCACCGCCGCAGTGTCTTCAGCGCCACCAATGGCTGGCGTTTCTTCTTCAGCGACAGGCTCGGCAGCGGCAGCATCTATGTCTACCGTTGCGTCTGATGTCGCGTTGCTTACTTCAGCTTCCGGTGCATCTGGCGTTGCCGGAATGGCAACCGTGGTTGGAATGCTAACGGATACAGGGGTGCTTGCTGGGGCAGTGCTGTCTGTTGTGGAAACGAGGCTGCCTTCGCTTGGCCCGGTGAGCAGTTCTTTTTGCGCTGGGTTGAGCACGGTATCTACAATGTGCAGAACGCCGTTGCTGCCTCTGATGTCACGAATAGCCAGCGTGTTGCCGTTGACTTGCGCAATTCCACCGCTGCTACTGATGCGGACGGTATCACCATTGATGGTGTTGATGTGGCCATTTGAGTCAACCGAGACAATCAGCGCGGCGGCATCAAAGCCACCCGCAATCACGTGGTAGCCCAGCGTGTTCTCCATTAGGCCGGCGTTGCCCAGCATGTCTGCCGTTTGTTGCGCAGTTAGCTTTTGGAAGGCAGCATTGGTTGGCGCAAAGACTGTTAGGTCACCCGGATTTTTCAGCAAGTCGGCAAAGGCCGTCCGTTCTATAGAAGAGACAAACGTTGTGAAGCGATCATCGTTAGATAAGATCGTGAGCAACGTTTGGTTTGCTGCGTCTACTTCAGATCCGTCTACGCTGGTGCTTGGCGCTGGCGTTGGCGTGACAGCCGTTGCCACAGTTTGGCCCGCCTCTACGGTGCTTGGGGCTGGTGTTTCGGCATCGGTCAGGCTTGGCGTTGCGGCGTTTTCAACTGCTGGCGCGACGCTAGTCACATCGGCAGCGTTTGTTGCTTCTGTGGTTGGCGCTTCAGTGGCGGTTGCCGCTGGTTCCGTCGCGGCGAGCAGGCGGATGGTTTCATTGGGATACAAGCCCCATTCTGGCCGATCAATGATCTCAGGGTTCAAATTCAGCAGGGTGGTGAGATCTAGATTGAAGCGCGTTGCGATTTGAGACAGCGTCTCGCCCGGCTGCACCACATACGTTTCTGGTGTTTCGGTTGGGGCGGCTGGCGTGGTCGCTTCTGGTGTTACATCGTCTTGCGCGAATGCGATGCTTGGGATTGCCGCTACTGTAAGCATCAAGGCGATACACGCGCTAAGTAAAAACTTTCTACCGATCATGAGTAATCTCCGCTGGGCGAAAAGGAATTTCCTCTTCGCTAGATAATGGCATCTATCCAGACGCCGATCTGTCCTGCATTACACGTTCTAACTGAACGCATTTGAATTTGAGTGGGGCACTGCTGCCAAGCGCTAGTGCGCGTCCACGTCAATATTCTGCCTAAAATCAAGCATAAAAAGGGAAAGTTCGTCGTTTGAATCTTGTTTTTCTCGCAAATTGCTCGCAGTTTGTTGCGTATAGTGGTGTGTGATTGCGTATAGTCTACGTAGTAATTTTGGTGAAGCAAATATGCAACACGTGCTGCGTAAATCGGGTGTAACTTGCGCCGATTTGAGGGCGGAGCGGCAAATTTGAAGCAAATTGGGGCGTTACGGTGTAAACACGGCGCACGATGTGCAATCGTTGCGTAATGCTAGGCCGCGCTAGACACGCATTCTTTTATAGTGAAGCTATCTTTTATGAAAATATACAGACGTTTACTCTTGGTATTTTTACTGGGGATTGGCCTAACGTATGCAGTGGTGGCGTATCAGGTTGATGCAATTATGCAGCCTGTGCAGCAGCCAACGCCCGTGCTAACCTTGCCTACCGTCACGCTCCAGCCAGTGACCATCACCCGCGCTGACGGCTTGATGTTGGCAGGTTGGCTGGCACCGAGTGCCAACGGTAAGACCTTTATTTTGCAACATGGCTATGCCGCAAATAGCGCTGACCTGTTGCCAATTGCAGCTATGCTTACGCGGCAGGGATATGGCGTGTTGCTGTACGACTTTCACGGGCATGGCAATAGTGCAGTGGCGCCGGTCACCTTAGGGCTAACCGAAGTGCAAGATACGCAAGCGGCCGTCGCATTTCTACGCAGCACACCGCAAACGGCAACGGACCAGCTGGGTATTTTAGGTGTTTCAATGGGTGGTGCAACGGCGCTATTAGCCAGTGTTGACCTGCCAGCGCTTGAGGTGATCATCACCGATAGTGCGTTTGCTGATGTGCGCAATGAGGTGGCAGTTGGCATTGCGGTCAAGACGCCGTTGCCCGGTAAGCCGTTAGACAAAGTGTTTATCCAGCTGGCAGAATGGCAAACGGGGATCTCGCTGAGCGCAATCCGGCCGGTTGACGTGATCGCCGATCTTAGCCCACGACCGGTGTTGATTATTCAAGGTGCGGCAGATGCGCGCGTTTATCCATATAACGGGACGGACTTATACGCGGCTGCCAAAGCGCCAAAATCCTATTGGTTGGCACCAACTGGTGATCATGCCAAATTATATGAAGCTGACCCAGCAGCATATGAAGCAACCGTGGTGAATTTTCTAAATGAGAATTGGCCTTAGTAAATAGTAGAGACCCCTCGACCTATGCTCAGTATTTATAACAACGTCTATGACATCCGGGCCTTGGTGTTTGATAAAGATGGCACGTTGCTCAATATCAATCACTTGTGGAGCCGCGTGGCAAAACAGTGGGTGGCTGAAATCCTAGCGCAGACGGGTGCTGATGCGCGCTTAGCGCAGGCCATTGCGCAGGGCATAGGGCTGGATGAAGACGGCAATCTAATCCCCAATGGGCCGATTGCGGTGGCGTCTACGTGGAAGGTGACTGCACTTGTGTCTGGCGTTTTGTATCAGTATGGCCTGCCGTGGGAACAAGCGGATACGCTGGCGCAGCAGGTGGTGCATGGCGATTATGCCGTTGCGCCAGACTTGATTGAAGCCGTGGGTGATGTGGCCGGAACGCTAACGCGCTTACATGCGGCGGGTGTCAAGCTTGCTGTGGCAACGTCCGACCATCGTGCGCCGACGTTAGCAACACTGCCCATTTTAGGAATAGACCACCTGATTGACGTGATTGTGTGTGGTGATGATCCGTTGCCGAATAAGCCGTCGCCAGCGGTGTTTGAACACATCAGCGATGCGTTAGGCATTGCGCCAGCGCATATTGCAATGGTCGGCGATTCTGATGGCGATATGTTAACCGGTAAGAACGGTGGTGGCGGGCTTGCGATTGGCGTGACGGGCGGGGGCGGCGACCCAACAGCAACCGCAGACGTGTGTGTGGAAAGCGTTGATGCGCTACAGTTTACGCTACCCTAAAATAGTAAAACGGAAAGAGATGGCTTAGGCGAAGCCACATTGGGCTAATCTCACGCGGTATAGTTTCTTATTCAGACCTGAGGTGAAGCTAGCTTTTGGTGTTGAAGTTGCTGGCACTGTTGCCAAACCAATGGCACAAGGTGGTCACGCGGCCAGACGTTCTAACCTTTTCAAAGCCCATCCGGTCGTACAGACCGCAGCAGTCATTTCCATCATAAACGCTAACAGATAGTCCGCCGCAGCGGTACTTGTGCGCGTGTGTAATGAGGCGTGCCACAAGCTGCGACCCAATCCCCTGATTACGATATTGCGGCAATACAGCGACAACCATTTCAGGAATGTTATTTGCCAAGTAGCTATAGCCTGGCGCATCGGCAGAAAATTGGCGGACCCATGCTGCACCGAGCGGTTTATTGTCATTTTGACGGATGGCGACAAAGCCAAAGTCGTGTGATTTATGGCCCCATTGCTCATGATAGCGGCGCGTAACGGGGTTGGTATAGATGGCGTCTATATCGGTTTTGCCACATTCTTTGACAGAGACTGCGGTCATTAGCAGCAGTTGCTGTAAAAATTCAGTGTCTACAACGCTTGCTTGCCGGAAGTAACATAGCGCAAGCGGCGCTGTATCTGATGATACGCGCGTCTCTTCCACTAGTGTTTGCTGTCGCCAATCTGGCGAATTGCTTGGTAACCCTATGATCATAATGACTTTCCCTATCTTTATTATTCACTGGTCCGCCAAAAAATTTGCGCTTTTTTGAATAAATGAGAAAAAATATTTAGTTATAAACGGGTATATGCTAAAGAAGACGGGTTTTGGCTAAAAGCGTACTGGCATGAATGGCTTGGGTTTGGCTATTTACGTTGCACTAAAAGCAGCCCGCTGAAGATCAAAATCATGCCAATTGCCATGACTGAGGTGAAGGTTTCATCGAGGATAAGGATGCCGCCAATGGTGGTGACAATCGGGATGATGTAGCTGGTCATGGCGGCGGTTGTTGCGCCAAAACGTTGCGTGTTATACAGGCTAAACATGAGCCCTAAAAATGTGCCTGCGATGGATGCGTAAATCAGCACGCCATAGCCAGAAAGCTGCACGCGGCTAAAATCAAATCCCACAAACAGCCACGAAATAATAATCCCGGCAACTGCCGCAAACCACATCCGCACGCTAGCCACTTGGAACGAATCAAAATGGCGCATATATTTGCGCACATGAATGCGCTGCCACGTGCCAATCAGTAGTGAGCCAGACACAAATAAATAGCCAATCCATGCATCATCAGAGGCAACGGTGAGGCCGGTTTCGCCGCGCCAAGCCATGACAAATCCGCCTAACATTGCCAAGCCAACGCCTAGCATTTGCGTCCGATTGAGGCTCTCTTCTGGTAAAAAGAAGCGTGCTGCCAACACAACTAGCGGCGGATTGAGGGTAATTAGTAATGACGTTAGCCCGCTTGATAAGTACACCAACGCCCCCACCACAAGGTTCATTGAGATGCCGGTGGCAATCACGCCGACCAACGCGCTATGTGCCCAAAGTGCGCGGTCTGTTGGCCAGGTGCGCTTGGCACTGACAAGATAGATCACTATATAGAAGAGACTGACAATAGTAAGGCGCGCCGCAATGTAGGTTGGGGTTGCAAATTGGCCGGTTGAAAACCGCGACGCAATGAGCGTTGAGCCGAACATAAGCCCAACGAAGGAGATATAGGGGATGGCTTCTTTTTGCATGAAGGCTAGAGTCTAGCAGGTTTACTGCTTAGCTCCATGCTAGAAGCGGGTTCAACACGTGCGAGAAATGGCGTTTGTGTGGCGTAAAAAGCGCCACAATCGGCAGCGAAACGTTTCTGCTGGCGTTAGGGTTGTGGCAATCGGGGCTGGCGCGGCAAGCGGAGTCCAATAGGATTTCAATTTACTGCGGAACTGCGGATCACCACCGGGCACTTCGCGTTCGCCCACCACCAAAACATAGCGGCCAGTTTCAGCATCTGTACTCCACACTTTTACAAGATAGTCGCCGCTAGCAGGCAAGGCGACGCGGTCGCGCTGGCGCTGCCAATAGGCAGTATTGCTAAAGGGTTCTAAAAAGAAGGTGGCCTCTTTGGGGCCGAGCGTGGCGATGAGCGTTTCGCCATCTGCTTCATATAGCGCAATGGTGGGGTCAAAGTCTTGTTGGCCTTCAACTTGGGGGATGGTCATGCCCAAGAATAAATTTTGCCCAGCTTGCCCACTTAGAATGAACCAATCTACATCGGTTTCAGACTCTAAGGTGGAATATAGCGCGGTAGACACGTCTGAGTCTATAACCCGCAACGGTGCTGCTAGGCTGGAGTCGCTATCTTCAAAGTAAGGTTGGTGGGCAGCGGCAACTGTTACAAGCGTGAGGCCCAGTAACCCAGCAAACAGCATCGAACGTAGAAATCGCATATAGTAAGCATATCGCTAATCAGCAGGCGGCGGCGTTTATGCTGGATTGCTGCATCACATAATCCTATGTCAAAAAAATGGTCAATTGTTCTTTATCTGGCGCTCGCTGAGTTTTTTGCGATGAGCCTGTGGTTTTCGGCCTCTGCCGTCACGCCGAGCCTCATTCGCGACTGGTCGCTGACGACTGGCCAAGCGGCGTGGCTAACGATGTCTGTGCAGGTTGGCTTTGTGGTGGGTGCGCTGCTAAGTGCCGTTACTAACGTTTCCGATTTGTATGCGCCGCGCCGAATTTTTGCAGTGAGTGCAGTGGTGGGGGCAATTGCCAACGCGCTAATTGCGTTCAGCGTGACCAGCTTTGCGCCAGCCGTCACGTTACGTTTTATTACGGGGGTGACGTTAGCTGGCATTTACCCGGTTGGCATGAAGATTATGGCCACGTGGATGAAAAAAGACCGTGGGCTTGGCCTTGGCTTGCTCGTGGGTGCGCTCACGCTGGGCTCGGCCTCGCCGCACTTGATGCGGGCGCTAGGTGGCATTGGCGATTGGCGCATGGTGATGTATTTAGCCTCTACCTTAGCGGTGATTGCGGCTGTAATTGTTTGGCAAACTTGTGAACTCGGCCCGCATCAGGGGCAGACGCCGCCGTTCAATGCGCGGTACTTGATTGAGGTGCTACGCGAACGCGGCACGCTGCTGGCAAACGTTGGTTACTTTGGGCATATGTGGGAGCTGTACGCCATGTGGACATGGATCCCCGTGTTTTTAGCGGCGGCATATGGTGATGAAGCCTTTGGCATGTCTGGCACGCAGGCCGCATCGCTGGTGACGTTTGGCACGATTGCCATTGGTGGCGTGGGCAGTTTTATTGCTGGCAAGCTGGCCGATCAAATGGGGCGCACGACGGTCACGTCCGTTAGCATGATTGTCAGCGGGCTGATTGCCGTCACGATTGGCTTGGCGTTTGACAATGTGGTGCTGGTGACGGTGCTGGCGCTCATCTGGGGCTTTTTTATCGTGGCCGACTCGGCGCAGTTCAGCGCGGCCGTTAGTGAACTGGCAGACGTGCGCTATATGGGCACAGCGCTGACGCTGCAAACATCGCTGGGCTTTTTGCTCACGTTGGTCTCTATCCGCCTAACGCCGATCTTGGCCGATTTGGTGACGTGGCGCTGGGCGTTTGCCTTTTTAGTGTTGGGTCCGATTGTTGGCACATGGGCCATGCAAGTGTTGAAGCGTTCGCCACTTGCGGTGAAGTTAGCTGGTGGGCGCGGGTAGTTGGCTACATCAACCC
>JAHDBW010000013.1 GCA_020630175.1 Anaerolineales bacterium | reverse complement strand
CGCACCGTTTTGATGTATTGCGGTTTGCGTGGATTCTTTTCGATCGCGCTCCGAGCCCAGCTAATGTGCACTTCTAGGGTGCGCGTATCCCCCATATAGACGGTGTCCCAGACATATTCCATCAAAGAGCGCCGTTCAATTACACGGTTGGGATTTTCCATCATATACCGCAACAAGCGGGTTACCCGTGGCGTCAATTGCGTCTCTTTGCCATTGCAGCGCACTTTGTCTAGCTCTTCACATAGCGAGATTGGTCCGACAGTTAGCCATTCAACATCGCTGCGCGGCACCATCTTCTTGAGTACATTAACAACGCGGCGGCTGGTGAACGGCATCTTAACCACTTCGTCTGCGCCCACATTATCTTTGAGCTTTATATCGCTTTCGATCAGCAGCAGCACTTTTACATCAGGCCCAAGTTCACGCCGAATGCTACGGCAAATCCGCGCCCCAGAAGTATTCATAGACGCCGCATGCACCACAATTGCAGCCGGAAGATCTTGCTTAGCAGCCTTAATCGCCGCAGCGCCAGAGTACACGGTCTCTACGGCATAATCACGGTTTATCAGTGGCTGGGCAAGCGAAACGAGAGTGGCACGGCTAGCTTCAACTAGCACAATGCGATGGGCTTTTTTTACCATAAATGAAAATAAGAATGACGACTGAAGATTACCGTGGCAACCTTGCAATTGAGACCAATCAAAACCAACACCCAATGTATAAAATAACGGATGGTTGTCTTTCTCAATACGTTTTTAAAAGCCCATTATGAGCTATGCAAAACACGCATAGTCAACGGGAAGCGATGTGCGGTCTTTTATAAAAAATTTGAATGTTACGTACAAAAAAATGTAAAAGTAATGGTAACAATCAGGCCGCATTTATAACCAAAAAAAATCTACGAAATGACGTTTAAAACAATACTGTATCTACACCCAAAGGAATCTGTAACTTATTATAAATTACGCGAACAAGATAAGTTATGATTGACCAAAGCGTTACCTCAACGAGTATGTAGCGCAGTTGATATTGAACATCAGTCAAAATCTTAAACGATTCAATTTCGTATTTTCCGGCAACCGTTTTGAACAATCTCCAGTCTTTTCTTGACCTAGCAATTGCAATTCAGCAAATCCCAGCCCCAACATTCAAAGAAGAAAAGCGTGCAAGCTATGTCTTAGAACGTTTCAAAGAAACCCAAGCGGATACCGTCTATCAGGACGCGTGTGGCAATATCCATGCCCTTATTAAGTGCGATTCTAGCCTTCCTGAGCTATATCTTACGGCACATCTTGATACAGTTTTTTCAGAAGAAACCGACATATCATACCAGCTATCTGAAGCGAAATTAGCAGCACCGGGCATTGGTGATAATTCTATAGCGGTTGCTGCCTTAATCTGGGTCGCTGCCCACATAAAACCAGAAAGCTTAAATCGTTCATTGCATTTCGTGGCCAATATTGCAGAGGAAGGCAACGGCAATCTTAAAGGAATCAGGCACGTGTGTGACACCATGCAACGGTTACCGCATGCCATGATTATTTTAGAAGGTGCCGCGCTTGGGCAAATATACTGCCAGTCGATTGGGGTAAAGCGGTTCCGATTAGAAGTAAAGGCGTTAGGCGGGCACTCATGGGCGAATTACGGCAACTCCAGCGCCATCCATGAGCTCGCAAAAATCGCTGCAAAAATCGCCTCACTGCCAATTTCAGATTCTGGTAACGCAAGTTTGAATATTGGGCTGATTCAGGGCGGCACCACAATCAACACCATTGCGGCCAATGCATGGCTAGAATTAGATTTACGCAGTATTAGCCAGCGTGGGCTCAATAAACTAGTCCGCGCGGTAAAAGCCTGTGCGCCCCACTCGCATAACCGTACGTGGAGCTTGCAGTGGCTAGAAATTGGCGATCGACCAGCGGGCGCCCTTGCAGAAGAGCATCCCTTAGTCAAAGCAACGCAGAGCGCCTTAGCAGACGTCGGCTGGCGTACTAAACCTGAGTTAGTGAGCGGCAGCACGGATGCAAACATTCCGCTAAGTCAGGGCATACCGGCCATCGTGACGGGTATCACCACGGGCGGCAACATTCATCGCACCTCAGAATATATCGACCTACCACCAATCCAACAGGGGCTAGATCATCTTTTCCTCTTGATCGAAAAAGTCTGCGCCCTATCTGATGCCGACATCAGATTTCGGTAAGCCCGCTTCTAATCATCGCTGCTACGTTTCTTCTTACGCGCCAGTAATTGACTCGCTGTTGAACCGCTAGGCTGCTCAGGTGTTGCTGGTGCCGCAGCTTTTTTCGTTGGCACGACAGGCTCTACGACGGTTGGCGGTGGCGTAACGCTAGTGTCAACTGGCGTGGCTGCCCGCGCCTTCGCTTTTTGCAAAGACCCTACGCGTGCTGTTGTCGGAATTGACTCCAATGGGACAGTCTCGGCTCGCCGGAAACGTTGCGTAAACAGCAGCCAATCTTCACGGGTTAGGTACAACCGCCGGATGGCGATATCAAGCGGCCACAGCAAAATTGCCAGCAACAGCAATTGTGGCCAAAACGGCTGAGCAGTGGCCCGCACTGTTTTGAACGGCTCAAATGCCGCTGCCGGAGATGCTAACTGCACGCCAGACGTTAGCCCAGCAACGCGCGTAAGCGTATCCGTTTCAGCGGTCTGCAACTGATATTCATTCGAATACCCCAAGACCCAACCGGCAGTTTGCGAATAGCTGCCTATGCCAGATTGATCTGAGATACCCAACAAATACGCACCCGGCTCTAATGCCGTAAATGCACCTTGATATTGCCCTGGGGCAATTTGTTGCAACGTCACAATATCCTGCGCACCGGTTGGCGAAACAACATTGGCCTGCAAACTGAGGTCATTGAGGTAATTACCCGCCAAATCAACCGCATCAATGGTCATCGTGGCCGTGGTGCCATCTTGCACAACGTCAATAGTCAGGTCAGACTCAAGCGTGTTCGACACTGTCCCTAGCACAATTTGCTGCCAAAACTGGGCATACTGCGGCCACTGCACCCAATTAGTAGCCCAGCGCCCGGTTGCATCAGATGTCCATGCCACCGTGCGCCCCAACCCATACTGCCAAGTTGCCAGCAGCGGATCGTTATACCCTTCAGCGGTATCAGACACTAAAACAACATTGGCAGTGGTTTTGGCACTCGTGCCAACGTAGCCTAGCAACGGCGGCACCGCGCTAATGCCGCCCAGCAAATCACTTGAATTGGCTTGTAGCGGATTGAATTGCTCTTCAATAAGATAAGCCCGCGTTGCTAGCGTGGTTTCTTCGCTAAAAATTTCTGGAATACTTTCTGCCTGAGCAGTAAAGTGATAACGCCCGTCACCAGCATCGGCCAGGTCTGGCAAAAAGCCAGCTGCACCGCTGCCAACGCCCACGGAAGATAACGTAATCCCGTATTCAGTATTTAGGTTGCGAATAATACGCACCAGACCGCTATCATCCGCGCCGCCATCTGTCAGCAAAATCACATGCTTGATTTCACCCGTCTCTGCCGGCAATACCTGCCCCATCGCCTGCACACCAGCTAAAATGCTCGTGCCACCACCGGCACGCAGCGTACCAACTCTCGCAATCACCTCATCAGCGTCGGTTAAGTCTGTCATCTCAACCACCCACTGTGCAGTATCGTCAAAGGCAATAACGCCAACCCGATCATTTGGCGAAAGCAACTCAATCGCACGGATCGTCGCCTCTTTTGCCAATTCCAGCTTGTTGGTTCCACCGCTCGTATCAGTCATACTGCCGGATCGGTCAACCACAAACACCATCGTGACTTGCGGGCGGCGCTGCTCGTCCGTCAGCTGCATTTCAACGGGCAGCATCTCTTCCAGCGGTGTGCGGAACCAGCCCCCAACGCCATAGCTACTTGGGCCACCAATCGCAACTAACCCACCGCCAAGATCACGCACATACTGCTGCAATGCCAACTGTTGGCGCGCCGAAAGCGCCCGTGCTGGCGTATCAACCAACACAACGCTGGCATATTCAATTAGACCTGTTAGATCAGCCGGTAAGGCCGCTGGGGAAACTTGTTCTACATCAATACCGCCCTCTTGCAAGGCCGCTAGCAACTGCGTCGAGGGATCAACCCCAAATTCATCAAGCTGGCTAACCACTAAAATACGCGGCGGTCCTAACACCTGCGCATAAGTTGCCAGCGCATTGTTTTGCAAAATCGTGTCTTGAGCCGCATCAACTTGTACGCGAAACTGAGAAAACCCCGTACTAGTCGCCGTCAGAGGCAGCAAGAAATTATTAGCGCCAACGTTCAGCGATACCGCACCTTCATAAGCAACCGTATCGCCACTTAGCACCCGCACCGAAGCCGGTCCGGCCGTATTGGTAGTAATGCCAACTTCCAGCTCAAACTGCTGCCCACTGCGCACACGCTCTGGCGCATTTGCACTAGACACCACAGTTTCAGCCTGTTGTGACAACGCAAACGGCACAATATCCACGCGCACATCAGCGGCCAACGCCAGCAATGCGGCGTCTTCCGTTGCACCATTGGTGGCAATCCCGTCAGACAAAATCACCAACCGCTGCGCGTAGCCGCTCGGCAGCAAGGCCAACCCCAATTGAATGGCTTGTTCTAGATTGGTTTCGGTTTGCAAAGGGATGGAGGTAAACGCATCAAGCGTTTCCCAATTACGCATCGGACGCTCGACTAAGGCATTGGCACCAAACAGCACAATTGCCGCTTGATCCTCAACTGGCATTGTTTCAATTGCCGCTTGAACCCAAGCCTGCGCTTCCGCTTGGGTGGCCTGTGACATTGAGTCGGATACGTCCACCAAAAACACCACCGCCGAACGCTGCGTAACCGCGCCAAAGCTAGCGCCAGCTAACGCAAATGTCAGCGCAGTGAGAATTACGCTGCGAATTAACAACGACAGCCAATCCCGGCGCTGCCAGACATGGCGCTGCTGCCAAGCCGTCCAGCCAATTAGCCCGAGGCTCAATAAGCCCAACAAAAACCAAGGATGCGTAAACGTCATGCGCTGGGCTGTCCTCGCCAGCGGGTCAACCAAGTTGAGGGGCGCGGCGTCAACTGCCGCTGGCGTTGATACCACCACCATTCAAATAGAATCAGAAGCAACCCAAGGGCAGCGATCCAACGCCAATACTCAATCCGCCCTTCATTGGCAGAATCGGCGGCGCTGGCGGCAGTCTGCACCACAGACAGCTCCGTTTGAGGCGCAATATCGCTTTCCAAGGCTGAGAATAAATTGACCGCAAAGCGATTGCCATCCACAACCTCACCAGTCTCTGGGTTGCCAGAAACCACCTCATAAACGCCGGGCAACGCAGTATCGGTATAGACCACCGCGCCACTTACTGCGGGAACCTCCACACGCGCGTCGTCGGGGCGTAAAATCACAATCGCGTCTGCGGCAATATCCGGCAGGATTGTGACGGCATCACCCGGACGCACAATGTCACCTGTGGTTTGTATCACTGTGGAAGGCGTCAACCATTCAATGAGATTCGAAAATAAAATGGGGAACGCGACCTGTAACGGCAGATCTGTTTGCCGAATGTCAAACCCTAAGATAGCAACCCGTTGCCGCCCCACTGTGCCAGCGAGCACAATTGGCGCGCCATCTAGCGTGACCAACGGTTGTAATTGCGCACTCGCATCTGTTGCCAGTGGGGAATAGGCCGCAAAGTTCACATCGCCCCAATCTACAAAACGTTGGATTGGGTGATCGGCCTGCTGAATAGTTACAGCCCCGGTCACAGCCTGTGAAATACCAACATCAACCAAGGGATTACTAATAGGCGGATTGATAAGCAAGACCTCACCATCCGGCCACTCTTGCGGCACAACGCCATCAAAAATATACACATCAAACGGGTCGGCGGGCAGCGCATCAACTGAATTCGCGCGAAAGGCTTGCACTTGCGGCAAGGCAGCTAGCACCTGCTCGACAAATAAGTTCCCTTCAGCCGACACATACAAAACGCCACCCGTCACCGGCGGGCGATAGACTGTCCAAGCCACGTTATCCAACGGAAAATCATCCAGTGCCGCTGCGCCAGACAGCGGGGAGAGCTCTGCCCGTAACGTCGCCGCAGGCCACGCATCCATCACCACGGTCTCTGACCCCTGCGCCGGAATATTGATTTGCCGCGCATGAAACAACGTCTCATCAAGAAACAGAGACAGCGTTGCGGCCTGATCGACATCCCCATAATTTTGGGCACTAATCAAAAGCTGCGGCTGATCATTGACTGTCGCCCGTAATGCTAAGGCCGTAATACCAACATTAGCAGCACTCTGGCCAACTGGCACAAAGCGCAGCTCGCCAACTGTTGGAACCGGCAAGTTGGCCGGTAAACCACCATCAGAAATGACCACTGTTGTGGCCTGCGCAGCGCTGCGCGTTGCCGCACTAGACAAGGCAAACGCTGCTGTCCAATCGGCTTCGGTTAATGTTGGTTGGGTCTCGCTAATGGCCGTTCGCAAGGCGCGTTTATCGCTAGTTGGCGCAATAAGCTGCGTTGGCCGATCAGCAACATGAATGACGCTTGCCTGCGCTTCATCGCCTAGCGTATCAATTAGGGCTAACGCCTCTGCTTGCGCACGGGCAAAGCGCGAGGGCGCAACATCCGTTGCCTGCATAGACGCGCTAGCATCTAGCAAGATCACAAGCTGTCCAGACGTAACGCCCGGCGCACGTTGAAACGGACGCGCCAAGGCAAAAACCAACGCCAGTAATGCCAGCAGTTGTAACAGCAAAAGCCAGTTGCGGCGTAGGCGTTGCCAAGGCCGGTTCGCCTCGTAATCTTGCAGCGCTTTTTGCCACAATACCGTGCTGGATACCGTCTGCTCACGGCGGCGGAGCCGCAGCATATACAGCAAAATAATTGGTAACGCGAGTAGCGCGAAGGCTAGTGCCAGTGGCGAAAGCAGCTGCATTATTTCAGCACTCCAATCGCGCGTAAGTTGGCGAGCACAAACGTCTCCCATGGCACAGCCGTGCTAACGGTAGTAAAGACAGCGTCGCGCTGTTGCGCATACGCATTGAGCTCCGCTTGGAATGCAGCCAACGCTTGTTGATAGCGGCTGCGCAACGCCTGATCAACCGTGACTTCACGGGCGGTGTTCGTTTCAACATCAATGAGGCGTAAATCCCCATTGAGCTGCGGCGCGATTTCATCCGGCGCTAGCACCTGAATTGCCGTCAAACTATTGCCGCGTGCCAGCAGCGCATCGATACCAGATTGATAACCATCGGCCAGCAAAAAATCACTTAGCAAAATAACTAACCCCGGCCGCGTTTGGCGGGCTGCAAATTGCTGCAAGGCGTCGTTGAACATCACTGTGGGCGTTGCAGTTTGTTCCGCTAACCAATCTAGCAGTCCCAGCGCCTGATTGCGGCCCCGAACCGGGCCAAACGGACGCTGCGCGCCCAAGATATCAAGTTGAATGCGGTCATCTGTGCCAAGACCGATATAGCTAAGCGCCCCAGCCAAGCGTAGCGCATACTGCAACTTATTGTGCTGCACAGCATCTCGTGGCCAATCCATTGAGAGGCTGGCATCAATCAACAGATAGACCGCCAAATCTTCTTCGTCTTCAAACAGTTTGATAAAGGGCTTTTCTAGCCGGGCAAATAGATTCCAATCGAGGTGGCGCAGATCATCGCCTTTCACATAGTTGCGAAAGTCAGCAAACTCAATTGAAGACCCGCGCCGCGCCGACCGCCGCTCGCCTTGATAGGCTGCGTTACGGACGCGGCGTGACACAAGCATAAGCTGCTCGAGGCTGCGTAAGTCAGAATCGGTAAAAAGCGGAGGCATTGCCAAGATAACTGCGGGCTACGCAGTGCGCTTGTTATTGTGCAAGATTACGCAGCAATTCAGCCACAATTGAATCTGCGGTGATGGAATTGGCTTGGGCCTCAAAGTTGAGCAACAGTCTGTGCCGCAGCGCAGCAGGCGCAACCGCTTGCACATCTTCAAAGGCCACGTTGTAGCGCCCGGCTAACAAGGCCGTTGTTTTAGCACCCAACATTAGCGATTGTGCCGCCCGTGGACTTGCACCCACGCGAACGTATTTTTTGACAAGGTCATTTGCGCCGTCTAGCTCAGGATGCGTCGCAACCACCAACTCGGCAATATAGCGGCTAACATGTGATGCCACTGGCACATCACGAGCCAGCTTGCCCATCGCGACAATCGTATTGGCATTTGCCACAGCGCTAGCCGTTGGAACGGTGCTGCTGGTGGTGCGATTCAAAATTTCGACCAAGTTCGCGGCGTCAGGAAACCCAACGTTGACCTTGAACAAAAAGCGATCAAGCTGCGCTTCTGGCAAGGGGTAGGTCCCTTCCATTTCTAGGGGGTTTTGGGTTGCCAACACAAAGAAAGGCGGCGCAAGCGGATACGTTTTATTTGCCACCGTCACATGCTTTTCTTGCATTGCTTCGAGCATTGCCGACTGCGTTTTTGGTGTGGCCCGGTTGATTTCGTCTGCCAGTACAAGATTGGCAAAAATTGGCCCAGATTGAAACCGAAAGCCGCGCCGCCCCGTTTCGTCTTCATCCAAAATATCGGTACCGATGATGTCGGCTGGCATTAGATCTGGCGTGAACTGAATCCGCGAAAATTCTAAATCCAAGACATCCGCTAAGGTTCGCACGAGCATCGTCTTGCCTAACCCCGGCACCCCTTCTAAAAGGACATGTCCGCCGGTAATTAGGCCAATCAGCACGTGTTGGATTACATCATCTTGTCCAACAATAACCTTTTGCAGCTCAGTTTTGATGTTGGCTGCAATGGTACGAAATTCTTGAGGTGTTGTCATAAGTAAGTGTAAAAATTTGAATGTAACTTTTCAGGGTCTGCTCTGCCAGACGGATGAAGCCGATGGTAAATTGCCCATGTGCCAACCCGCGAGAGATTATGGGTAGAAAAACCCGTATCGTTACAATTGAAAAGACTTAGGAAAATAACTTGGCAGTATCAAGTTAGGGCTCTAATAACGTGAAGTAATCGCGCACAACGCCGCGCAGGCCAACTGGTACATCGCCATTGTCAATCGCCTGACCCGCAGCTTGTGAATAGTCACCAAACACTTCGTTATACGGGACAAGCGATGCTTCATTACTATCAGGCTGGCTACGGGTCTCCGCTAAGATTTCATCGCCGCCAGACCCGTCTGTTTGACTCTCTAGCTCTACATCAATCCCAACGTTACCGCCAATGCGCTGTGGTGCGAAGATTGGTTCGTACTCACGTTCACCACCAGACCCGCTGTTGTTCTGTGAACTTGACGCATTACTTGCAGCGCCACCCGCAGCATCAGAACCATCAGATGTACCAGAGCCAGAACCGGACCCAGCGCCGTCTTCACCAGACCCGCTATCCCCAGCGCCGGGTTGCCCAGCCGCGCCTGTTGCGCCACCATTGCCGGGTTGCGCTGCGCCTTGATTAGCGCCTTGGCCCTCACCAGCGGCAGGCTGGCCCGCTTGGGCAACCTCTTGCGCCGCCTGATTGGCCTGCTGCGCAGCTTCCGCCAAGGCTTCTGTTTGTTCGGCGTTGGCTTGCGTCTCACCAACAGACTCACCCGCTGCTGCAAGCGCATCTTCAGCCGCCTGTGCATCGCCATTACGCGCCGCAGTAGCCGCTTCAGCCAAGGACTCCGCTAGTTCACCCGTTGCGCTATTCAGCGCAGCGGCATCTAAGCTGCTGGCCAGTTGTTCAAGCTCAGCTGGTGTTAGGGCATTCAAGTCGGCTGTTGATAACGCCTCTGCCGCTTCGGTTAGATCACCCGCTTGTAAGGCTTCAGCCGCGTCTTGGAGTGCTTCAGATTCGGCTAATTGCGCGCCGACATTTTGTAAGGCTTGCGTTTCTTGTTGCAACGCTGGCGTGTTGGCAGCTTGCTCTAGCGTTTGTGCAGCGGCATCAATCGTAGCCGCGGCTTGTTCTGGAGAAAGCGCTTGCGTTTGAAGCTGTTCAATTGCCGCTTGTAGCGGCTCTGTGAGTTCAGCTTGCTGCTCTTCAGTGAGGTTAGGCACGTCTTCAACGGCTTGGGTTAGCGCAGTGAGTTCGGCAACGGCGTCTTCAATTTCGGCTGTGACCTGTGCGTTTTGGGCAACTGTTTCAAACTGTGGATTTGGCGCATACAGTAGGCTACCTAATAGCACGCTGGCTACCACAACTGCGCTGAGATGGGCTTTGCCCAACCGAATTGGGAGCTGTGTTTTTAGATCAATTGCATCAAGTGCGGTGAGCGTGTCTTGAAATTGAGCAGTGGTAAGTGCGGTGGCAGGCTGTTTGGCAAATTCCAGCGCGGTGCTAAGGCGCTCAGCTAACCCTAGTTTACGGTCAAGCCATTGCGCCAAAAGCGTTTGTTCAATACGTTTGAACCAACCAAAGAGTGCCCCTACAATGCCACTCAGCACTGTCAGCAGCACTGCGGCTTGTAGCAACTGGCGTTGTGAGATAAGTGGAGCTTGCCGGGCTAGCAGCGCCAGCCCACAGGCTACCATCAAGCCAAAAACAAGACCGCGCAAAAGTTGGATCAGCGTGGTTTGCACCTTGATCCGCCGCTGCAATTTTTGCAACGTCGTTTCAATTTGCGCAAATGTGATCTGCTTAGCGTTCTTTACGTTTGACAATCGCGGTTGCCCACCAAATCATTAGGACGCTTAGGATCAGTGCAAAAGGGACGTACAAGATCCAAGGAGACACAACCGGCAACACGCTGCCATTTGGCATATCAAACATCATGTACCACAGCGATTGTTCTTCAAGCAAAATCAGCTCAGAAGCAACGCTTGTTGCCACAGGATTGATCGAGACAATCGCCCAAAATAAGATAAATAATAGCGTGATCACGCCGTCTGAAGGTTGCACACCAGAGGTCAGCGAAAAGAGATACGCTGTGCCAGAGCCAAATGCAGCCATCAGCATAATTGGCAAGATCACAATAATAAACATAATGACGGTATAGGTCAGAATGGTGGCGCTAATTACCCGTTTCGTGAAGCATGACAGCAACACGCCAAACGCCGAGAACATCAGTGCCGTGACCAGCAAAATTACAACACTAAGCGCTAGTTCTACAGGTGAAACGCCGCCGATTAGAAATACAACGCTTTGCAGTGGCAACGTCGCTAAGATTAGCAATGCAATAAATGCCACGGCTGTGCCAAGTTTCCCTAAGACAATACTGCGTGCTGTCAGTGATGTGGTTCGCAGCAAATCATATGTTTGGCGCTCACGCTCGCCCGCAATGCTGCCAGCGGTGAGAGACGGTGTAATAATGGCGATCAAGAAAAGCTGTAAGCCATAGGTCACCGCAAAGACCGCTAAGCCAAAGGCTTGCCGGTCCGAAACATTCGTAATCGTATTGCTTGTGCCAATCACAGCGCCGTAGACAAACAACATCACCAATGTGAGTGCAGTTAGATAAACGCTCAAAATCACCACGCCGCGATTGCCACGCATGCGGCTGCGTAATTCTTTGACCACAATCGGATTGCTTAACATGCGGCTGAAAGCACGCCGTTTACGAGGTTGTTGTGCAGTCATTAGGTCACCACCCCGCGCGTCGCACGCATAAATAACTCTTCTACGTCTTGCACCACTTCGGCAAACTTCAACACGGGCAACCCTTGCTGCACAAGCGTGAGCAGTAAAGCGCTCGCATCGCTATCTTTGCCAGAAAACTCAATCACAAATTTAGGGATAGGCTGATCCTCATCATCCAGTAGCGGCTGAACAGACATGACATGCGGCTGCGTACTGAGTAACGCCTCGACTGCGGGTAGCGCCGTTGGCAGAAGCTGAATTTCATACTGCCGCGTTGGCATAATGGCGCGTTGCATATCAGCAATATCACCAGACGCCACAAGCTTACCGGCCTCAACAATGCCAATTGCGGTACAGATTTCAGCGACGTCAGCCAAGATATGCGTCGAAAAGAAAATCGTTTTGCCCATTCGCGCCAGCTCTACTAGCAATTCACGAATTTCAACGCGTGCGCGCGGATCTAACCCAGATGCGGGCTCATCTAAGATCAAGACTTGTGGATCATGCGCTAGCGTGCGGGCAAGCGCAATGCGCTGCTTCATCCCGCGTGAAAGCGAGTCAACTTTGGCATCCCGTTTATGTGGCAAATCCACAAGCTCTAACAGGTCACGGTTGATTACTGCGCGCTCATTGGCGTCAATATCGTAACAAGCGCTAAAGAAATCTAGATATTCCCAAACGGTCATATCATTGTAGACGCCGAAAAAGTCTGGCATATAGCCAATAGCACGGCGGACATCGCGCGGCTTCTTACGGACAGAAAAACCGGCAATGCGGGCATCGCCAGAGGTAGGCTCCATCAAGGTGGTGAGGATGCGCATTGTGCTGGTTTTGCCAGCCCCATTTGGTCCCACAAAGCCATAGATTGACCCTGTTGGCACGGTCAATGAAAGCTCATTAACTGCCGTAAGCGCGCCATAACGTTTGACCAAGTTGTCTATTTCGATAATGCTCATGGCACAAGTACCGCTGTAAAGTCTAACGAATACACTTCCACATACGTATCGTTTTGCAAAATATTGAACTGTAAATCAAGGCTGCCATCTTCGCGTACATAGTCAGCAGGATTTGCAATCGAAACAATACTCCCGGTGATGCTGATGCGATCCCAAGTGTCATTTTGAACATTGTAAAGTTCAACTTCAACATCTTGCGTCTGATATGGTAAGTTCCAATCTAGGCGTAGTTTTAGCGAGTCGACGCTGGAAAATTCAATTGGCGTGCGTGGCCGATAGCGGACAGTGAAATAGCCCGTGTTATAAAAGCCATTGTCGTAAATATTGACGAAATCGCCAAAAAGAGTCTGATCGATTATTTCATAAGACATCAGCTCTGGTGTAAGCGTCAGGGATGCTTCATTTTCGTTAACGACAAGGTCTGGCGCAAGCTGATAGACATACAGCGTTAGGTCGTTTGTGTCGTAACTAGACGTCGCCAAACTTACATCAAGTGGCGTTTCACTTTGCCATCCGAAGAGATAAACCCCGCCTTGTAAGCGCGCCCAATTCTCTTCTAAGTACCATTCCAACACTTGATCTTCACGATAGAGGTCAGCATCAAATCCGAAGGTCGTGCCTAGTATCGCATCAACTGCATTGTTCACTTGGGCATATGGCACGTTGCCAGACACTAATGAATTGCCAAACGGTGTGGCTTGACCGCCTAGCGATGTTGTATCCACACTAATTTGGGTGGTACCAGACAACTCGCCACTAAGCGGCTCGGCATCCCCGCGCACCAACAATGCTGGACGCGTTAAGCTCACGCCAGCGGGTAACGTAATATTGCCTTCAATTTGCACAACCCCGGCCGATTGCGTTTGCTGCAACTGAGCCGTTATCACGGGAATATCGACATGCGCTTTATAGGCAAATGTTTCTAATCCAGAGACATCAACATTCAACCCTTCTATTCTAGTGACATCACCTTGTTCAACGCGCTGTCCGCTAAGTGAGGTGTTATCATCGCCTGCATACCCTACCATTGGAATTGGTAAGGCTGAGTTTGCCAACTGAACGGTATAACTGTTGCGGCGTGGCGAATACAACCCGATCATGCCAGTCATTTCTGCGCGGGAAGACTCTGCAACCCCTTCTACCACCCCAAGCCGATGTAGCGTTGGCGTTAGGCCGCTGCGGCTATAGCCTAGCCCATAGCTAAATAAGGAAAATATCAGCACCAACACTGGAATTGTCACCCAAGCCCAAGTGCGTTTTTTGAGGCGACCCAAAATCACAAAATTGATTGGCCCCAGCACAACAATGTACACCCCCATAAATACACACAGTAACAGCGTGCTTGGTGGCAAAGCATCTGGGAGGGCATTGAGCGCCGAGCTAGGGGTGTACCAGCGCTCAGAAACGATAGTCAAAACTGGGGTATGTGCACCAGGGATGGCGCGAATAAACCAAGTCGTAAGCCCATCCCAATTGCTCATGGGCGCTAATGTTAAGTCGGCGGTGATCAAACTCACGCGCCCTAACCCAACCGTTCGTTGGGTTACTAGCGGCAAATTACCAGCAGAGAACACAACTTGATCGGCACTTGTGAGTTCAACTGGGCTAATTGGCAAGTCAGCTTCAAGTAAGGCATTGGGTTCGCCAATTGAGACGGCAGTGGATGCTGTATTGGCAGAAATTATAGGCAACAGGTCCGCCAGCGGCGTGGTGGTGCGGGCACTGTTTTGACCGGCCATCACAATCAGATGCCCGCCAGCATTGATCCAATCTGTTAGCGCAATGCGTTGCGCGGGGGTTAGCTGTGCGCTGTCATAATCGGCAATGACAACAGCATCTAAGCTTTGCCAGCCGCTTGCCAATGGCGGCAGATCAGCCGCAGTTAGTTGCGCCAGATAAACGTCCCCGCCAACCGGTTCTTCTTCGGTTAGAAACCCAAACGCAGACGGGCTGTCAGACACGATTCCGTATAACACATCTTGACTGCGTAAAGTAGTTGTTGGGGTGTCTGAACTTACCAAAACTTGCCCATCCGGCCCCAGAATTTCAACCGTCACCGTGCGTAACACATCTACCGTGCTGGCATAGATAAACAGTTCTTTATTAGACTGGCTCGCCAGCGTAATAGGCCGCGTTATGATCGGGCCAACCTGAGATCGGCTCGGCACAACGCGTAGCGTGCCGTCAATATCTGGGCCAATATTTGAAACCGTAATTTTGATGGGAATGAAATGGCTGTTCCGCTGAAAGAAGCCGTCGAACCCAGCTTGGATCGTAAACGTAATCGCGTCGGATTGCGCAGTTGGCGTAGCACGAACAGATTTTGGAACAGGGGAAAACAACGTTACAAACAGCAACAGAAGCGTAGCAGTTTTGAAGGGGTTTGCCTTTAGCATCATTGGAAGAACTGTACCATTCAGCGCAGGCAGATGCAACCAAGCATCTGATGAAAAATAGCAATAAATACGCATCGACATCCGCTAAGTGGGGTTGCAAAGGGTGTGCGTAAGACAATCTCAATCTAGAGTTTGGCTATACCGCTCAAAGCTTTGACATAAATATTAGGTGTCATCAATATACAGGAATCCGCAATACAGGCGTATAGTTAGAAAAAGGAAAGATACGCTCATGCCACATCATTTTGTGGCAACTTTTGGCTGCTGTAAGAGCAATTTATATTGCTAGAGGAACGCAAAAGCCGGAGTACAATTGGGCAATATAGGGAACTCCATGGCCACTTACAC
The DNA here is from genome assembly GCA_020630175.1 of Anaerolineales bacterium. Classification (GTDB taxonomy): domain Bacteria; phylum Chloroflexota; class Anaerolineae; order Anaerolineales; family UBA6668; genus JAHDIM01. The sequence goes on along the minus strand of JAHDBW010000013.1, from coordinate 31,331 downwards.
AAAAAAAACAAAAATCGTTTGTACCATTGGCCCCGCAACACAATCTGAAGCAATGCTCACTAAAATGGTGATGGCAGGCATGAATGTTGCGCGGCTCAATTTCTCACACAATGAACACGCTTACCACGCCAACACCATTGAAATGGTGCGGCACGTGTCCAACCAAGTCGGCAAGCCAGTTGCGATCTTACAAGATCTACAAGGTCCAAAAATCCGCATTGGCACATTCAAAGATCCTAAAGGGATTCGGCTCAAAAAAGGGCAAGAATTTATCATCACCACCGATCAAGTTGAGGGTGACGATAAAATCGTAAGCACCGGTTTCCGCCAGCTACCACGGGATGCCCGCGTGGGCTTTGATCTTCTGCTAGATGATGGCAACTTGCGTTTGAAAGTAATCCGCATTGATGGCGCTAAGGTCTACACAAAAGTAGAAGTTGGCGGTAAGTTGACCAATCGCAAAGGCATCAATTTGCCTGGTGTGTTGGTCAGTGCTCCAGCGCTCACCCGCAAAGACCAAGAAGATTTACAGTTTGGGATTGCCAACGATGTCGATTACGTTGCCGTTTCTTTTGTGCAGCGCGCATCAGACATTATGCAAGTGCAAGATGAAATCATGCGCTTTGATCCGAACAAAGCCAACACGCCAATTATTGCAAAATTAGAAAAGCCAATGGCGTTAGAAAATCTAGACAGCATCATTAGCGTTGCGCAAGGCGTGATGGTTGCCCGGGGCGACTTAGGCGTTGAGCTTGGCCCACACAAAGTGCCAGCGGCTCAAAAACGGATTATTAGCCAAGCCAACCGGCACGGCAAGATCGTTATCACGGCGACCCAAATGATGGAGTCGATGATCAATAATCCGACTCCAACGCGTGCCGAAGCGTCTGATGTTGCTAATGCAATTTACGATGGCTCTGACGCGGTGATGCTATCTGCTGAATCAGCGGTTGGGAAATATCCGGTTGAAGCAGTAAGCCTAATGAGTATTATTGCTGAAGAATCAGAAACAAACACCAAACGCTGGGGTCGCTACAAAATTCCAGAAAGCGCTGGCTTTGCAAAGGCCTTGGCGCTCGCAAGTGCCGCACGCTCGCTCACCAAAGATGAAGGCCTAAGCGCGATTGCAGTGTTCACACAAACTGGCAACAATGCGCGGGTAATGTCTAAGCAGCGCCCAAATGTACCAATCTTGGCCTTTACGCCAGATGAAAAAACCTATCAGCGCACTGCCCTAATGTGGGGTGTGGAATCATTCCGCATGCCGCGTGCAGATTCGTTGGAAGAAATGTTACAGGGCGTAGACCACGTTTTACGGCAAGAAACAGAGCTAAATGACGGCCAGCGCATTGCAATTATTGCGGGCATTCCTGTACGGAAAATGTTGCCAGCGAACATGATCATGATCCACGAAATTGGCGAGACAGATCAGCAGTAATCGCAACGGCTACGCAGATAACACATAAAACAAAAAAGCCCTTCGCAACATTGCGAAGGGCTTTTTATTTTCACAAGCGCAACAGCACACCACGATGTGCTGCTACGCAACTGGAAAAATCAATTCAGTCTTAGAACAGACCCACAACTTTGCCGGTTTCCATGTCTAGATCGATATCATAGAACGCTGGGCGGGTTGGCAACGCTGGCATTGTGCTCATTGAGCCAACCAACGGATACAGGAAGCCTGCCCCAACGCTGGCACGGATTTCGCGAATTGGAATGCGGAAGCCGCTTGGTGCACCTTTCAGGTTCGCATCATGGCTAATGCTGAGGTGGGTTTTTGCCATACACATTGGCAAGTTATCAAAGCCAAGGCGCGTGTAGCGTTCGATTTGTTCTTCAGCTTCTTCTGAGTAATCCACACCGTCTGCGTTGTACATTTCTTTAGCAATGGTTTCAATCTTGTCTTTGATTGACATATCCAATGGGTAAAGGAATTTGAAGTCGGTTGGTTGTTCGCAGGCTTCAACAACAGCTTCTGCCAACTTAGCAGCGCCTTCGCCACCACGGGCCCAGTGATTTGACATCACTGCATCTTCAGCACCAGCCTCACGCGCAGCTTTGCGGATCATGTCAATTTCTGCGTCTGTGTCAGTGTGGAAGCGGTTGACAGCAACCACAACTGGAATGCCATAGCTACGTGCATTTGCGATGTGTGCGCGCAAGTTGCTGCAGCCTTCTTCTAGCAAGCCTAGATTTTCTTCTTTGTATTCAATCGCAAGCGGCTTACCAGCAGTCACTTTTGGACCGCCACCGTGCATCTTCAACGCGCGAACGGTTGCAACAAGCACAACACAGTCTGGCACCAACCCGCTATAGCGGCATTTGATGTTGAAGAATTTTTCCATGCCGATGTCTGCGCCGAAGCCCGACTCGGTCACAACATAACCATCTTCACCCACAAGCTTGAGCGCAATTTGGTCGGCGATAATTGAAGAGTTACCGTGGGCAATGTTTGCAAATGGCCCCGCGTGCACAAAGGCAGGCGTGCCTTCAAGTGATTGCATCAACGTTGGCATAATTGCGTCTTTCATCAAGACGGTAAGTGCCCCACCAGCGCCTAAGTCGTCAGCGGTAATGGCTTCACCAGCAAAGCTAGTGGCAACAACCATGCGGCCCAAGCGGTCGCGCATGTCTTCAAGTGAAGTGGTTAGTGCGAGCACAGCCATAATTTCACTTGCAACGGCAATGTCAAAGCCAGTTTCGCGGGTCTTGCCTTTTTCTTTTGGCCCAGTCCCAACGGTGATCCCGCGCAAGAGGCGGTCACTGGTGTCTAGTACGCGTTTCCAAGTAATGGTTTCTGGATCGATATCCAGGCGTGCAAAGCGGCGTTGTTCGTCTTCGGTCAATTCCAAAGGATCGCGCTTATCAATACCTAATTTTTCCAACCGCGTGACTTGGATTGGCGAGAACATGCGCTTGTTCTTTTTATTGGTGGTTAGGCGCTTGTATAGACCAGCATCGGTTGCGGTTGATTCGTGGAACATGCGCGTATCGATTGCAGTCGCGAGCAAGTTGTTTGCTGCGGTAATCGCGTGGATGTCGCCCGTCATGTGCAAGTTGAACTCATCCATCGGGATGATTTGGCTATAGCCACCACCAGCAGCACCACCCTTAATCCCGAAGGTCGGGCCCATGCTTGGTTGGCGGATGCAGGTGAACACCTTTTTATTGAGGTGCGCGCCAAGTGCTTGGCTCAACCCAACTGTGGTTGTGGTTTTCCCTTCACCCAATGGTGTTGGGGTAATGGCGGTAACGTCGATATATTTACCGTTCTTTTGTGAAGCCAACCGTTGCACAACAGACAACGAAACCTTAGCTTTGGTATCGCCATACAACATGAGTTCTTCTGGCAAAATACCAGCTTCTTCAGCAATTTGCTTGATTGATAACGGTTCTACTGCTTGCGCGATGTCAATATCACTTGGAACATCAGCGAGCATGTTTTGTAATTTATGTGCCATTTTGTCCTCCGATAGCCTTTAGGTGGCTAACAGCATTTTTTGGGAAAACCCCAGAATTTCTATGTAACGCAATAACGTTACATTTCCATTGTTTGTTCGTATTTTTTACGCTGGTTTTTTCCAGCAAGCATTGTGTTGCGCATCAGGACAGCAACGGTAACCGGCCCAACGCCGCCCGGCACTGGTGTAATCCAGCCTGCAACCTTTGAGACTTCAGTGTAGTCAACATCGCCAACAACGCGATTGCGCGTTTTGCCGTTTTCATCTGTGACTTGAATTTGGTTGATCCCAATATCAATTACCACTGCCCCCGGTTTGATCATGTCAGCCGTGATCAGGCCTGGCTTCCCGACCGCAACAAAGACTGCATCGGCGCGGCGCGTGTGGCTAGCAAGATCAATTGTGCCATGATGGGTGACGGTCACTGTTGCTAAGTCTTCCATCAGGAGCAGCGATACTGGCTTCCCGACAATCTCAGAGTGACCAATCATCACAACTTCCATTCCACGAATGTCTAACCCGGTGCTTTTCAGTAATTCAACTGAAGCTAGCGCGGTACAAGGCACCAACCGGAATTTGCCATAGACAATATTCCCAATATTTGCGGGGTTCATGCCTTCAACATCTTTGGCCGGATGAATAAAGAACTGCAGCGTGTCTAGATCAAGATGCTTTGGAATTGGGCGCTGCAAAATAATGCCCGTAACCCGTGGGTCCACGTTCAAGCTTTGGATCGTTGCCAGTAATTCTTTTTGCGTAATGCTAGATGGAAAGTGGCGATTCTCAAAGGTAATGCCAACGCTTTCGGCGATCCGCTTTTGATTGCGAATGTAAATGCCAGACGCTGGATTGTCACCAATATCTATGGAAACAAGCTTTACAGGCCAGCCTTTTGCATCGAGCGCGTCCACCTCTGTGCGGACTTGCTCTTTGATCTCAGCGACTAGCGCCTTACTGTTGATAATTTTTGCGGTTTCTTCACTCATAAGTAGATGCGTATTTTGTTATATATTACTGATATATCAAGGATTGGAGCAATCCTCTTATCATAATATCCACGTGAAAGGCCGAAAACTTCACGTGATAATTTCTATTCAAAATTTACGAAAATGGTGTGTCTGCTAACGTGGCTGAAAGCGTTGCGCCATCTACGATTACGTCAACCATTGCCCCAGGTGTAATTGCGTCTGGTTTCAATAACCCTAGTGAAATCCAGCCGTGTGTTGGCGATTCTAAACTACTGGTGACTTTACCACGCCCTTTACCCGCTTTGATGGTGGCACCAATCGGTAACGCGACGTCTGAGCGCAGCCCAACTAACGTTTTTGCCAGCTTGCCGCGACTTTCCATCCGCGCAATAATTTCTTGACCAATGTAGCACCCCTTAGAAAAACTAACCGCGCCCCACAGGTCAACTTCCAACGGAATAAAATCGCTGCTAACTTCTTTGCCCGGCGCTGGATAGCCTGCTTCTAATGTCAGCAGGTCAAGAATAGCTTGGTCGGCATCTGTTGCGCCAGCAGCCCGGAGTTGGTCGGCCACAGTTGCAAGTGCAGCCGGGGTGCCAATGAGTTGATACGCTGGTGCGCCAGCAAGCGGTTGCAAGGCTTGCAAAAGCACATCATCATTAAGTGTCAAAACGCTGTGCGGGCTAAGGTCGGCAGCAGCAGGGTTCAACGCACTTACCAGCGCGGCTGCCTTTGGGCCAACCAGCGCTTGAATAGTGATGTCAGCCGTTGCATCAGCTAGTTTCACATCATCATTGAAGAAAATGTAACGGGTGAGATAACCCCGAATTGGCGTTCCGTTATTTGGGCTTGTCAAAACAAGCGCCCGATCTGCCAAATTGATTACCGTAATTAGGTCAACAATCTTGCCGTGCGCGTTGGTAAGCACCGTGCGGCGTCCTTCATTAACCTGCATATTACGCAGATCGTTGGTAGACATGCGGTGGATCAGATCAACATTATGACCGCCTGTGGACCAAAACCGCCCAATTGCAGATTGATCAATAAGCACGGCGTTTGTCGTTGCATTTTGATAAGCAGGTAAGTTTGTCATAGATGAAATACCGTCCAAACAAAAAGCCGAGCAAAAGCTCGGCTCTATTCAAAAATTTACAATTGTAAGTGTGTCAAGCGGCTGCCGCATTGGCATTGCGTTGTAGGCGACCAAACAACCAGAATAAAATGGCCAGCGTTACGCCGATGCCAATAATGTTGAAGACAACAAAACCACCAAATAGCACAACGGCTAATGCACGCGCACTAGGGATTGAGTCAACATCCCAAATTGATTTCCAAATTCCGGCGATGTAACCGCCAATCTCAGCAGGCGAGAAATTTTCAGGAGTGTCCCAAGCAGCGTCAGGCAACACAATTTCGGTTGCTTGCGATTCGATTTGAACGTCGCCGGTTGGATGCCCGTATTGGGCAGTTGCTGCGGCACCGAGTGCCAACAAAAGGCCAACGGTTGTCCAAGTAATAACTCGATTTAATGTTAGAAAGCGCATCATATTAATTGAATTATAACGAGGTGCTGACGGGCTGTCTAGTGCATTGGCACAAAGCAATTTTGTAATCCGGCACCAATGTTCTGACTAAGATGAGAGTTACAGAACCCTAGCCTATAAATGCCGCGTCAGGCCACCAAGTCGCGTTTAGCGTGTGTCCCGCACATGAGCAGCAAGATCATCTAATAACGCCTCTGCGTCATACGACCATTGCTCTGCACCACAACAATTGCCAGAGATTGTGTAGATCGTTGCACCCAATACATAATCATCTTGGCGCACAATACTGTCATACCAAATGAGCTGATCTATATAGAATTGAACGGGATCTCCGGTTAGCCCATTGCGTTGCCAGAAGTCAGTTGATTCTTTCCAGCCACCCCAGATTGGCCCCGGCCTAGCGCCAGGAGAGACTAAACCATCCATGCCCATTTCAGTAATGATAAGTGGAATTTCAAGCCCTCTTGGCAGCAGCAAATCGTTATACCAATGGCGGTAGCGCCCAATCAGCGGGCCGCGATCGGTGTACCAAGGGTCGCCCGGCAAGCCTTGCATCCACCATTGATACATTGTGGGCGCGCCATATTCATGCAACCCTAGAACGGCATTACATTGCAAACCGGCTTCAATCGCTGGCAAGAATTTCGCAAATTCAGTGACGTTATGCGGCATCCCCGTTGAGAAATTAGCAATTACCGTTTTGTAGCCGCGTTGGTGCATGTAACATGCGCGTTCTGCTTCAAACTCTGCGTACCACGCAATGTGCTCGCCCTGCCCAACTTCGTTCCAGCCTTCCCAATAGTCTACGTAGGCATTATGTTCTTGATACGTTGCCATGTGACGGTCAACGTACGCCCGCGCAGCGGCCCGTGCATCACCCACGCCCAGCGGACCTTGCTCACGCTCGTAAATGCGCGCAATCGTAATTGTGTTGGGCGAGACCTCTTTGACCAATTTGAGCGTGCCAAAATCGCTAACTGCTTTCATTACAAGCGGCTGTGTTTCTTGTGCCCACTCAACTGCACCACCGGCCCCCGTCACGTGTAACCCAATCTTGCTGCGCCCGGTTGCCGGATATGGCGTATGGACAACTTGCATCACCCACGTTGGGCTAGGCCCCACTTGTGGTGGTGCGCCAAATCCTGAAAATGAACTATCGCTATTAGCAAACGTTGGCGTTGCAGTTGGCGTTCGTGTTGGCGTGTTTGTCTGCGTTGCTGTTGCTGTGTTCGTACGTGTAGGCGTCTTCGTATTGGTTGCCGTTGCCGTATTTGTGCGGGTTGGCGTCTTTGTGGCGGTGGCCGTTGCTGTTTTAGTATGCGTAGCGGTTGCGGTAGACGTTTTTGTTGCCGTCGGTGTTTTGGTCTTGGTTGGCGTTGGTGTTTTCGTTAACGTTGGCGTGTTTGTATTCGTCTGCGTGGCTGTCGCTGTTGCAGCTTTTGTATTTGTTGGAGTAACAGTGTTTGTCGCAGTCGCTGCAGATGGCGTTTGCGTTGCGGTAGTTGTCAGCGTAACCTGCGCCTGATTTTGCGAAATAGTCGTCGCAGTGCGCGTTGGCACAGTTGTCCGGGTTGGAGTCGCCGTGCGCGTTGGCGTTGCAGTGCGCGTCCCTGTTACCTGCGCAACGGCTTGCGCTGTACCCGTTTGGGTTGGCGTAGCCTGTGCGGTCGGCAAATTAGTATTAGTTGCTGGTGTGCTTGTCGCTGGCGGTTGCCCGGCAGCCACCGTTGCTGTTGCAGGCTGCGTAGTATTAGCGTCAGCATCAGGTGCGGTTGACGATGCCTCTGCCGTCGCAGTAAAAATAACTGGCGTTGGCGTCGAATTCTCAGATTCTGCTTCGGCAGGTGCCGCAGTGGTTACCGAGGTTGACGTTGCAGAGATTGCCGTCGCTTGCGGCACAGTGGTAGGGGCATCATCAGTGCTGGGAACTGTCTGTGCCGTGGCAGGTGCTTCAATCACTTGCGTAGATTGTGGCCCAGCCGTGGGTGCAGGCGCACTTGTGCTAAGTGGATCAGACGCAACTGCTGTTGGCACTATCTGCGCCACTTGCGTCGCAGGCGCATTGCCCGCTGGCAGCGTTGGAATCTCAATAACAACAACCGCATCAGTTTGTTCAGGCGCTGGTTGACGTGCGGTGTAAACCACCAAGCCAACCGTAACTGTTATGACAGCCATTGCAGCAAGCATCACAAAGCCCACTATAACGGCAGTAAGTGTAGAAGTTTTCAATATAAATCAGGCGTGATAAATGAAAAAGAGACCAATACTATTGTCACGCTACCCTTTCGCATGGTACATCAAATTGCGGTTTGTAATCAAACTAGACACAAACTCTATGCAATCTGATTAACGCATTACGCTTGAAATTTCCGTTGGGCTTGTTAAATAAAAACAGATGCTATTGCCAGCATCTGTTTTTTATTTGTTTAGTGTGCCGCGCCGCAGTCGCAGCCGCCACCTTCATGTTTAGAGCAGCCAGCAGCGGCTTTTTTCATCAGCGCTTCATACTCCATCCACGGGATAATGTCATCCTGATGCACTTCATGCCGCGTGAAGTCAACATCCACAATGGCAATATTCTTGAGCGGCATCAAGTTGATGACCTTGCCCATCCCATGCGGCGTGCCAACCCGTTTGCCACGCTTGGGTAGCTTCTTGGTTGCTTCTGCGTACTGCTCATATTCAAAGACTAGGCAGCAGCGTAAACGCCCACACATGCCAGTAATTTCTTCTGGATTGAGCGAGAGCCCTTGCACCTTTGCCATCTTGATAGAGATCGGGCTAAATTCCGTTAGGAATGTAGAGCAACAGCGTGGTGCGCCACAAGCACCATATCCGCCAAGCAGTTTTGCAACATCGCGTGGACCGATGCGCTGCATCACAATTTGTGGATCTGGATACGCCTTGTGCAAGCGATCACGCAGCTTTTTGATCTCACCGTCTGAGGCTTTGCCATCATCATCTACAGAATAGAAGATTGTTAGCGTAGAGCCGTCATAGTTGTATTCAGCCTTGACCCACTTCACACCAGAAAAGCGCAACGTGGAAGCCGCTTCACGACAATCAATCAACACCGGCAATTCTTTTTCTTGCCACATTTGCAGCATGACCAAGTCACGCGGTGTAGCGGCGCGTTTTACAGTCTTATATGCGCGGGTATCTGTTTGGTCTTCAGGTCGCAATACCTTGACCACATCGCCCATTTGGCGGCCACGCTTGGTCTCAACAATTACCTTGTCCCCAGCTTTGAGGTCTGGATATTTGTTGGCCTTGAAGTGATACATTTTTCCAACGGCGCTAAAACGGACACCAACAACGTGGTTTGTGCGCGTTTGCGTCGCGGCCATTACTCAATCACCTCAATTTGGATTGCGTCTGGCTGATCGCCACGTAGGGCATCAGCGCGGGCTGCCACGTCTAGCGCGATCGCACGCATGGCTTTTGCTGCCTCTGAGGTTGGGTGCGCCACCATAATTGGCGTACCGCTATCCCCGCCAATGCGTACATTCGGGTCCATTGGGATACCGCCGATGTAATCAACGCCTGCTGCATCAGCCAAGATTTGGCCACCGCCAGCGCCAAACACATCCATGCGCTCTCCATTTGGTAGTGCTAAGTAGCTCATGTTTTCAACAACGCCAATAATCGGCACGTTGAGTTGGTTGAACATTTCTAGCCCACGGCGCGCATCTGCTTGCGAAACTTCTTGCGGTAGGGTCACAATCACACCGCCGGTGAGCGTTGTAGTTTGCGCCAAACTCAGTTGCGCATCGCCAGTGCCAGGTGGCAGGTCGATCACGAGGTAATCTAACTCACCCCATTCCACTTCTTCTAAGAATTCGCGGATTGCAGAGTGCAACATCGGCCCGCGCCAAACCAGCGGTTGATCTGGTTTTACCAAGAAGCCCATGCTCATGATTTTGACACCAAAATTTTCGGCTGGTGCCATTTTCTTGACTTGTGAAGGCCGGGGACGCTCAACACCCATCATGATGTTGCAGTTTGGGCCGTAGATATCAGCATCAAGCAAGCCAACCCGCGCGCCAGTTTCAGCCAGCGCCACAGATAAATTCACAGCAACGGTTGATTTGCCAACCCCACCTTTGCCCGAAGCGACTGCAATAATGGTTGGTTCGTTTTGCGCTGCGTCCGCTTCCCCTTCAGGTGAAGGCGGCATGTTGACCATCCAGTTGATTTTTACACCGTTTACGCCATCGGCACCCATTAGGGTTAGGCGTGATTCGCGGTCAACAACTTTTTGGTAAGGATAGTTAGGGTCGGCCACGGCAACGGTAAATTCAACGTTGCCATCTGTGGTTTGCACATCATGAACCATATTTAGGTCAACAATGCTCTTACCCGTTTGCGGATCTTGGACCGGAGCCAACAGACTCAAGACCTTTTCAGCCGTAATTGGCTGCGGTTTCGGTTTTCTTTTAAACATAGAAAGTAAATTGTGAAGCGTAATGCATACAGTGTAGACATCATTACGCGGAATTGTAGTTAAGGGCACAACTGCAAAATGCTGTTGCGCTTCACCAATTGTAATAGGTAGTGCATACATTGCCAAACGCCGGGATATATCCAATTTGCAATCAAACGGCAATTTGAATCGTTTACTGAGTAGGAGTAACTTCAAATGGCTAAAAAATATACAAATAGAAAGAAAACTGAGACGGTATCACGTTTCAACAAACCACTTTGGTTCGGCGTTGGTGGTATTGTATTGCTGGTAGCAGGACTTGGCGCCGCACTTTGGTATGACACAATCTCAGAACCTATTTACAATCCAAATATCATTTTTGAAATTTCTGATGGACGCAATCACGTCCAACCCGGCACCCCTATTGAATATTCCAACCATCCACCGAGTTCTGGCGATCATTACTCGAGTTCATTGGCATGGGGTATTTATGACGAACCAATTGATGAAGGCTACTGGCTACACAGTATGGAACACGGCGGCGTTGTTGTTTTGTACAGTTGCGAAGAAGACTGTGCCGAAGTTCGCAGCGAGTTAGAAGCGTTCTACAACAATGCACCATTCAATCGCTGTAATGAGGCACGCCTGATTGTGATGCCTTATGAAGGCGACATGGAGTCTAAAATTACTGCACTCGCTTGGCAACAACGCCTAAATCTAGATGAATTTGACGACCGCCAATTGACGGACTTTTACCGTGTATATGAAGAAATGGGTCCAGAGGCATTGCCTTGTGGGGTCAACGGCGATTTTAGGATGTAAAGGATGCGTCATACTCATCCACAACATACACCGCCAAACTTAGACGATCTTTTAAATCGGGGCTATCGGTACGCACTATCGCTTGCGCATGACCATCAGTACGCCCAAGATCTACTACAAGAAGCCTGCCTAAAGATCAGCCGTAAAGGCGGCCCTTGGCAACTCTCTTATTTGATCGTGGTTATTCGGCACACGTTTTATGATGGCGTGCGCCAAACGAATAACTTCCCAAATGAGCCGCTAGACGCTTTTGATCTAATTGGCGACCTTGACATTGATTTACCCAGCTTTGACCACGATTTAGAGGCAGCGCTGGCGCAATTGAATCCCAAAACGCGTGAAATGCTCTACTTATCTGTAGTAGAAGATTACACCGCCCAAGAGCTGGCAACACTTACCAATACACCGCGTGGCACTATTCTCAGCAAGCTTCATCGTGCAAAATCATTGTTACGACAACTGCTGAACAATCCAGCCCGCTTTCCAAGTAGCAAGCGAGGCATTGAATGAAAAAATCATCACCTGACTTAGACAAACGCCTCAGCGATTATTACGAAAACGCAACCCTACCGCCAGATTTACTGGGCGATTTAGGGGACATCGTTAGCGCCAGCCAGCACCCCACGCCGCCAGTGTGGCACAGTTGGCAACGGTCTGCTGCGGTAATGGCCGCCTTCTTAGTGTGTGTCATGCTTACTGTTTGGGGGATGCGTAGTTACGCCTCACAACAGCAGCTAGAGCTTGTGGCAGCAGAAATTGCGCTCAACCACGCCCGCCGTTTTGATACAGAATTCAGCGCCACCAGCATTGCCGCACTCACAACAGAAATGGATCAGCTAGATTTTGCGCCGGTGCACCCCACCCGCATGCAGTTCACAAGCTATGACATGGTCGGCGCGCGCTACTGTACCGTAGATGACTCAATCGCAGTTCAAATCCATCTGGAAGATGAAACCAATCAAGCTTATACGCTGTATGAGTTCCGTAACGCAATTGATGTGGCCCCCGGCCAATCGCACGACTTCACCTTTGACAATATCCAAGTCACCCTGTGGCAAGAAGGGGAAATTGTGATGGGGTTAGCCCAGAGACAACAATGATGATGCCAATTACACTCTCCCAACCGGCTGGCACACATTGTGGGCCGGCGCTATATATATTCCAAGATTTGCCCACGGCACAGCAGCAACGCTTGTGTCAGCAAGAATTTGTGCGCAAGGTCAAGCCAGATCACTTGTTTTACATGCCAGGCGATGCTGCCAGCACGGTCTATCTCATTTTAGAAGGCCAAGTGCAACTCTACCGCATGACCTTATCTGGCAAAAAGATTTTGATTACCAATCGCAGTGCGGGCGATCTTTTTGGAGAAATGGCCGTGCTTGAAGAAAAAGAGCGCAACACATTTGCCCAAGCAATCGAGAAAAGCATGGTAATTGCCATGCATGCCAGCAAATTACGCGCATTGATGATGCAAGAACCCAAAGTTGCCATGCGCGTGATGACCGTGATGGGCGACCGACTTAGTAACAGTGAAAAACGCCTAGAGGAAATCGCATTCCAAAGTATTGCCTCACGCTTAGCCGCATTGTTGCTACAGATGGCAGAACCTACGCCAGTCGCGCCAACCGTTTGCGGCTACACGCACCGTGATCTAGCGGAAATTCTGGGCACCTACCGCGAAACAACAACCCAAACGCTAAACGAATTCAAAATGCGCGGACTCATTGCAATTGGCAGGAAGCGGATTGAACTCTTGAATATCTATGCCCTGCAGGCGCTCGTGAAGGCATAAGTTGGGAAAAACAACATAACTGGACGCAGCTTTATCAATTGATAAGGCGGCAGCGTTTATCAAACACATCTTATCTATCTCCTCCTGACTCAAAAAAGCACCCAATTGGGTGCTTTTTTGTCGAATGCATACGCATACTTTGGAATAAGGGCCGCGATGCCTAACCCTTTTTAGGCATAATCTAAACGTTTATCCCGGAGGGATTTCATAATGGCCCCATAAAATTTTGCTGTGCATGGCCATCCCGTTGTTATCTGTCGGATGCTCTACGCTGACGTATAAAATGCCCCACTGAAACGGCTTGAGCGTGATTGTGCCAAGGCCATCTTCCGTTGGAATAGTAATAGATCCTTCGCTAGCCAAGTTTAGAACATCAACACTTGTTTCTGACATTTTCATGCCTTTTGCTAAATAAATTTTGAGGACGCTATCGTTGTGCATATATGCAACGACTGGCGTGTCACAAGTGATGTGTAAGCGCATTGGTTTTGAGTCAGTGTAAACGCCGCCAGCTTGGACGTTGCGTACATCAAGGCCGTTATACATGCGCGCGTTTGGGTCGCAGCTAGTGTCTTCTTGAACTGGCGGATCCGGGTCATCATCTTTCTGGACCGGAATTACAACTGCAGCTTTTGGCGCAGGTGTCGCGGCTTTAGAGCCAATGGGTTCTTCGACTGCATAGATAGTTGATGTGAGACCTAACATCAATGCACCGGTAACGACGGCCAATACTGCAAATTTCAACGCGTTCTTCTGAGTAAACATAATCTATTTTTCCTTCCTAATTACCAAATTCTGTTTTACAAAACAGCATCCCAACTGGAGATCTGCTTGTGTTTTTCTACCAACCCCGGAAATTCAGGGGATAACTTATAGTCTTTTATCGGCGACGGCGCTAATTCTCAACATCAACAACGAGAGACGGCATCAAGACCGTAGGCGTGATGGTGAGTGTTTGTTTTACAGCGGTGATCAATTTTGCTAAGTAAGTCATGTTGCTTGAGTCCTTTTGAAATGTGCGGCGGCGTTGCGTCACACGTGTTGTTTTCTGATAGCCAAATAATAGGATCTTCCAGCAGAGTTCATCGGGCACAAATCGCAATAGACATCCATTCACGCCCGATTTTTTCGGGCAATTGCGAACTACGAGGCGTCTTCTGTCTTAACCTGAGTTCTGGATAACGCAATGCTCTGCTATGTGCTAAATAAAGCGTTTTTTTTACTCAGCAAAGCCACCCTAGCCTGGTGCCGCAAACATAATTCCAATTTGTAAGCGCTGCTGCTGTTGACTTCACCCCGGCAAAGATATAAGCAACAGCACTACGGCGACCACTTAAACAAAAAAAGCACCCAACTGGGTGCTTTTTTATTCAGACTTGATTGTTAGCGTTTGCTATTTGCCTTTCTTCGCTTTGCGCGCTGCGATCATTGCTTTGCGTTTTTCAGCAAGTGCTTTTTTCTTAGCGGCGGCATCAAGATCAGCGGCTGACGCAGCTGGTGCGGCGGCTGGCGCTGGTGCTTCTGCAACGGCAGCAGGCGCTGCGGCGGCAGGTGCAGGCGCGGCAGCTTTTGCCTTACCACCACCTTTAGCCTTGGCCTTGGCTTCAGCTTGCTTAGCTTTCTTCTTATTTTCTTCAGCACGCACTTTTTCTTCAGCAAGGAAGAAGTTCGGGCGGATGCTGGCGTAGTAAGAAACCGGCTTAGACAGACGCTCTTTATTGAAGACATGCGCTGATGTGCGGTCGTAAGAGCTTAGTTCGTAGTCATGATCCATCTTGATGGCGTCAAACGGACAGAACTCTGCACAGTAACCACAGTTCATGCAGATATCGATATCAATGTGGAAATCTTTTGGTTCTGGCACAGGGCGTTTGGTAACCGGATCTTTTGTCCGTTCAATCCAAATACACTGCGGTGGGCAAACCTTAGAGCAAATACCACATGAGGTACAGCGATCTTGCGTTGTGCCATCTTCGTTTTCTTCAAATAACAAGAATGGAACGAAGCGGAAGCGTTCTGGCATTGCCAATTTTTCTTCCGGATATTGCACGGTAAATGCACCGGCTGCTTTCGGACCTTGACGCACTTTCAATGAGCTTTCGTCATAGTAACGTTTGCCTAAGAACCGTAGGTCATCCACGTAGGTATCTACGAAGTGCTTGAGCGTAATGCCCATGCCGCGAATAATGCCTAATCCATACATAAGAGTATCCTTGTTGAGAGTTGCCGCGCTGTGTTGCCACGCGCCCTGCTACTCAATTCTGTCTATCTGTCTACTTCACCAAGAACAATATCAATACTACCGAGTACAACAACCACATCAGCGATTTTTGTACCAACGCATAGTTTTTCCAACCCAGTCAGGTTGATGAAACTAGGAGCGCGGATATGGTAGCGATACGGGTGACCTTTGCCCTTAGAAACACAGTAGAAGCCTAGTTCGCCCTTCGGATTTTCACCGCGGCCGTATGCTTCACCGGCTGGCACTTTGTGCGTGTAGCCTGGTTTCACTGACATGATGTCGCCCTTCGCAGGCATATCACGAAGACACTGTTTCAAGATTTTGATACTTTCGCGGATTTCATTCACGCGAACAAGGTAGCGATCATAAACATCGCCAGTGGTGCCCACTGGAATGTCGAAGTCGAAGCGATCATAAATGCCGTATGGCTCTGCACGACGTACGTCATATGGCACGCCAGCAGCGCGCAACATAGGACCAGACATGCCCAACGCAATTGCTTCTTGCGCCGTAACTGGGCTTAGGCCAATCGCACGGGTGCGCACAATTTCATTGTTGCTCAGGAAGCGTTCGAGCTCTTCCAAGCCACGTGGCAAGCGTTCGTGGATCATTTCATGGAGCCAGTCCATGGTGTTTTCATCACGTAGCGTATCAGGCAAATCGTAAGCAACCCCACCGAAGCGGCTGTAGTTACACATCATGCGTGTGCCTGACGTTGCTTCGAAGAAGTCCAAGATCAATTCACGGTTCTTGATGAGGTACAACATTGGCGTTTGGAAAGCACCAAGGTCGTTCAGCAAGAAGCCGGTTGCCCACAAGTGGCTGGCAATACGGGTCAGTTCGTTCATCAGCACGCGGATGTAATCTGCGCGTTCTGGAACTTCCAAGCCCATCATTTTTTCAACGGTGAGCGCATATGCGTGGTTGTTGCACATCGATGTCAGGTAATCTAGACGATCGGTGTACGGCATGTTCATCAACCAAGTGTTGCGTTCGCCGATTTTTTCATGGTTGCGATGCAAGTAACCAAAAACTGGTTTCAAGGCATTCACATTTTCACCATCCAAACGCACAACCATGCGGAACACACCGTGGGTTGAAGGGTGTTGTGGGCCAATGTTGACCACAATTTGATCTGTCTTGAGGTTGCTACCACCACGATCATACTGATTGAGCATGTCGTACAAGGTTTTATCGCCAAGTGGGTTGTAACCGTTTAGGTTGAACCCTTCTGGATAAACAACATTTTTGTTGAATGGGTTGTTTGCTTCAATGCGGTAAACATCCCCACCCGGCCAGCGGTTTTTGAAAGGCTTGGTTTCAGCTTCATAGTAAGCTTCTTTCCAATCCTTACGCATTGGCCAACCTTCAAAGTCATCCCACATCAAAATGCGGCGCAGGTCTGGGTGTCCATCGAACAAGATGCCGTACATGTCGTAGGCTTCACGTTCTTGGAACTCAGCTGCTGGATAAAGGTGCGTGATCGACGGTACGCGTGGATTTTCACGATCGGTTTGGATCTTGAAATTCAGCGCTGGCCCACCTTCAGTTTTGAAGGCGTGGTACACCACTTCCATGTGATCATCTTCAAGATAATCAACACCGGTTACGGATGAAAGATAGTCATACCCAAGGTCATCACGAATGTACTTTACAACTTCTTCTGCTTTGTCAGCAGCGATGATGTAACCTTCATACCCTTCACGGGTGTCTGGACTAGCAATCCCAGCGAATTTTTCTTCGAGTGAGAGTACTTCAGTTTCAGTGTTAGGTGTTGCTGGCGCTGCCATTACGCTTCGGCCTCCGTCGCGACTGCCATTTCACGGGCAATCTGACTACCTTGGCGTGGATCAATGAGATCTGGACCAAGAATTGGAATTGGAATTGCTTCAATAGCATCAGAGTTGTACCAAGGCACGCTCTTGATTGATTGTTGGTCGATTTTTTCTTGAAGTTTGATCAAGCCGAAAATCAATGCTTGTGGAGTCGGAGGACAACCTGGTACGTAAACGTCAACGGGAATGAACTTATCAATCCCAGACACAACGTTGTAGCCTTCTTTGAAAGGACCACCACCACTTGCACAAGCCCCCATTGCCATCACATATTTAGGTTCTGGCATTTGGTTGTACAGACGAACAATTTGCGGCACCATTTTCTTGGTGACAGTTCCAGACACAATCATCAGGTCAGATTGACGTGGCGTTGCGCGGAAAACTTCCATCCCAAAGCGGGCAAGATCAAAGCGGCTAGATGCAGCACAAATCATTTCGATTGCACAGCAAGCCAGACCAAAAATCATTGGAAAGATTGAAGAGCGGCGGCTCCAGTTGTACAACTTATCTAGGGTTGTAATTGTGACCGTGCCTTCAAGTTCCGCAGGAACTGGAATGTTCGGATTTTTTAGTTCATCCGTCATGGTTTATCTATCTCCTCGTACCAGTCTTGGTAGATTGCGTGCAGGAAGTCGTCGTTGACTAGGTCCGGGTCGTCCCCGAAGTTAGGCAACGCGATCACCCACTGATAAATATCATTTAAGGAAACGTGTTCCAAGGTTTCATTTGGGAAACGATCTTTGAGCCGCATCGCGATCGCAAAGGAAGCATCCCAATAAAGAGTAAGCGCTGAATTCTGTTCGTTCAATACGTTATTTTACCGCATTCAAACCCACATAGCCCACCGATAATTACAAATTTCACAAACGAATGAATTATAGTCCGGAGGCTTCGCGTAGGTCAATGGAAGAAGATGCGCAGAATCCGCAGATTGTGAGAAAAAAGGCAACAAAATGCAAACCAATTTGTAATTCGTAAATGAAAATCAAAGATTAGAAATTCACCACAATCTTCACCGCCCCATCTTGCGGATTTGCTTGCAGCGCGTAGGCCTTGGCAACCGCTGAAAATGGGAAGTGATGCGTAATCAACGGCGTCAGATCAACGATGCCATTCGCGATCAAATCGATGGCTTGGCGGGTACAGGCGTGCGTTGGGTCGCCAATTGTTGCGCCGACAACAGCCCGTACCGTCAGGCATTTTCGAAATAACTTGTAATAGTCCAGCGTTAGCTGTTGCTGATGTGGCACGCCAAAGCTCAAAATAAACCCTTCACGCGTTGCTAACGCAATTGCCAAATTGAGCGCGCTTTCTGTGCCCGCCGCATCGATCACAATATCAACTTCAGCGTTATGACACGCATGATTTACTGCTGCAACGGCCTCAGGCTCTGCCATGCCTTCATTATGTAGACCAAGATCAGCCTCAAAGTGCGTACTCAGCGCAACACGATGTGCATGCAGGTCCAACCCCACTACGCGTCTCGCGCCCAAACGCTTTAACATCAAATTGAACCACAGCCCAGCTGAGCCTTGCCCGATGACAGCAACTGTTTTCCCGATCACGTTTGGCAGCGACTGACAGGCGTAGATCACTGTGCCCAATTGCTGCGCTTGTAATAAATGCGGCAGAGGCACCCCGCTAGGCAATGGCAACACATTTTGGATTGGGGCAATATACAACTCGGACATGGCATCTAAGGCCGGGCTAAGCACCAAAACATGGTCACCCACTGCAAAGTCTAATGCGCCAGTATGCTTGCCAATTGCAACCACTTCACTCACAACTTCATGCCCAGAAACACCTATCGGCTGTGGATAGTCTTCTGGTGGTGCGTCCTGCAACATCCAGACATCGCTGCCGCATAAGCTAATACAATTAGCTTTCAAAAGAACACGGTTAGCTTCCAAAGACGGCGGATCAACATCCACAATCGAAACTTGGTCACGCATAAGGATTTGTACAGCTTTCATAAAGGAAAATCTCTTGTCTGGTTTATATACAGCTATAAACTACCTATTGTATAGAGCAACGTGCACAGAACGCTGTGATTTTGCCGTATAGACATGAACAGTATCTGTTTATTTTATGGTGCGTGTTCATAGTAAACGCCTAACGTTGCACAACAAATTCTCACAATCTAACAGGAATGGGAGAACAATCATCAGAACCATATTAGAATCAGCCGCTCGCATTGACCCACCCTACACATAATGTTAAACTGAGAGTACAAAATTCAATTTATTTGTAAAAAGGAGCCTAATTATGGCAGCCCCAGTTATTGAAACAAAAGATATTACCATCGCTGATGAAGACATCACGATGACCGCAGTTGCAGTAGAAAAAGTCCGCACTCTCTTGGAAGAACGCCAACTTACCGATCACGGTTTGCGCGTGTTTGTTTCAGGTGGTGGTTGCAGTGGCTTGCAATATGGCATGGCACTTGAAGGCGAAGAACGCGACTTTGACACCGTGCTTGAAGATCAAGGCATCAAGCTCTTTATTGATCCAACCTCAATGATGTACCTACAAGGCGCAACCATTGACTATGTTGACAACCTCATGGGTGGCGGTTTCCGCATCGACAACCCAAATGCAGTGTCATCATGTGGTTGTGGTCACAGCTTCCGCACCGACGAAAGCGCCCCAGCTGCTGAAGGCAGCGGTGGCAGCTGCGGTTGCTAAGCTAGCCACTAGCTCACAAAACAAAATAAAAAGGCGCTCAGCAATGAGCGCCTTTTTGATTCTTGCAAAGAAGTTAGAACAACCCCGCATTATCAACTATGTTTATCCATCACCAAAGCCAAGACAACGCCTGCGATAATAATTCCAAAAACAAACGCACCCAACTCCAGCCCAACGGGCTTTCCCCCATCCACTAGCCTGACGGCTTCAGCCTCAGGCGAACAAAGAAAATCACCCCAAAAGAAGCATAGACATCGCAACCTTATCCATCACCAAAGCCAAGACAACGCCTGCGATAATAATTCCAAAAACAAACGCACCCAACTCCAGCCCAACGGGCTTTCCCCCATCCACTAGCCTGACGGCTTCAGCCTCAGGCGGCCCCAAAAAACCTACTCATAAACAAGCTGAAACTCTGCCCCACCGCTTGGAATATAGAGCCATTCACCATCTAAAATCACGTCTTGGTCCGAAATGACACGGTCCGGGAGTTGTTGCAAACGCCAGCGGAAGCCATTTGGTGGCGCAGCACTGCCAAGCGAGACATCCAACGTGCCAGTCCAATCGTCTTCAACAATTGTCAATGTACTATCAATGCTGGCCTCTATCGGCCCATAGGCCGTTGTTAGCCCATTGAGCCGAATCTCTTTGCCAGCCTCCAGCCAACTTGGCGGCACACCAGCAAATACTTCTAACGTGTCACCATCGCGCAGCACTAGCATTTCACGGATTAGCATCATGTAATTTGCCATTGCCCAAGCGTGTGGCATATCACCGCCGCTAATCCCGCCCTGTTCTGGGCTAACTTGCTCCGCCCAAACAAACGTCCCCGGTATCGTCTGATGCGTGAGCGTCCACCCCAGAATTTGGTGCACGACATCTTGCCGCCCCAACCGCAAATAATTACGCGCCAAGCCTAAGCCACCATACGGCCAGTATTGGCCATAAATATGCACGTAACCACCGTTCGCCGGATTGATCCAACGCTGGTGATATTCATCAAATGAGCGCTCCAAAAGCGGATCGTCCCATTCCCAAATTTTGGCCGGGAACATACTCGGACCAGTGCCACGCGCCATCGCCGAACTTTCAATATTTTCTGGCGCGCCCGGAATATATGCTGGCTCGGGTCCCATCACGGCTGTTACGCTGTCATGAATTGCCGTGCGGAGCGCATCTGCTTCGGCCAGCATCCATGCTGCGTCGTCCGTGTGGCCTAGCGTTGTGGCGATGAATGCGGCGTCTTCAAGACCCGCAACTGACCAATAATCATCCCAGTAATGGTGATAAGTGTCTGGCCCAAGATCTTCAGCACTAAGGCTAGGCGGCAATAGGCCACGCGTTTCAACCGGATTATCAACCGTTTGCGTCCGCAGTTGTTGAATAAACTGGGCAGCGCGCAGCACATTGTCGTAATACGCTTCCAATAGCGTGATGTCTTGCTGATAGCGGTAAGTTTCGGCAATCAAAAAGATCGCTTGGCCTTGCGAGTCCCATTCTTCTGTATCTGGCCGCGGCAACAGTTGCCCATTGGCCTGCAAAATAACCGGCGGCACTAACCCCTCGGCGGTTTGCAGCTCAAACACCACGCTCAAATAGTCGTTGATGAGGTTGCTATTGTTCGCCAACAGCGCTTCCCCAATGTAGGCCAAGTCTCTAATCCAAATGGCGTTATGCTCACCGGGGCCGGGACGAATCCCTTCATCATCAGCGGCAATTTGTAAAAAGCCATAGGAAGCGCGGTAGCCATTCCACACAAATTCATCTGGAATTTGGATTGCTTGCAGATCTAGATCACGGGCCACAAAGTAACCCGTATCTGGCACTAAACTGCCCGCAGACGATGCGGGGAATGGGGCTGCCGCCTTATTTGGGAACACCAAGTTGAGGTCGTAGCGTTCGCCCGGCGCGATATCTAAAGCAAACACAGCGGCGGCACTGCCATCATACTGTGCGGCGCATTCAAGCTTATCTGCACCGCTAAACGTCCCTGCCGCTAACGATTCAATCACCTCGCCATAAGCACCTGTCAACACCGCATCTGGCGTGGCGGAGAATTGCATGTACGGTTGATCCCCATTGACCCAAATACGATTGCCACGATCAAAGGCAATCCCATGAATCCGGTACATATCACGATGAATACGGAATGGACGCACCACAGCAATCAGGTCGGCTTCAATCGGCGCGTCGGTCGGATTTTGGATACCAACCTCCCAATTGACACGGAACTCATTGAAATCTGTAATCAGGGTCGTATCAAAATCAAGCCCAGCGGAATTCCAGCGCGCTTTGGGGATTGGCAGCACCTCATCCAACAGAGACATTTCTGGCTGCGGCTGTAGCAGTTCGCCTGTGTTACGGTCACGCAACAGCAGGGCCACGGTTGGCGCAGCGCCCCACGGGGCAACAGAGCCTTCCGTTGTCAGCAACGCTTCGTGATCAGACCGGAACTGGCCAGTAAAAGCCCACGCATAATACGCATCGCGCGCCCAGCCTGGCATTGGCCAATCTGGATTTTGGGCGGCCAACCAACGCACATATTCTGAATCGGTTAGCACATCAAACGGGGTACGGCCAACATTGACCGGCGTTTTGATGCCGCCAAAGCCGCCTTCATCCACCACGCGAATGGTAATTGTGACGGGTTCTACGGGCAATGCAATCACCTGCGTGTTGGCATCTGCAATCAAGCGCCAATCGGTTTCAACGCCATTGACCCAAAGCGTGGCGTCATCATCAACATCCGCTAAGCCAAGGTAGAAGGTGTCCCAAAAATCTTTGGGCGCAAATGAAGCAGAGTACCAAGCGATGCCGTCGTAGTCTTCATAGCCTTGTTCTTCCCATGCTAAGCCGGGGGCGCTCGTGTCCCAAGCGCTCAGGTCCGCGTCTATTGCATACCAAGCTTGGGCTTGACCGACATCGTCTGGATCTAATTGAAAGCGCCAATCTGTTACGGGCGGCACCACTTTAGCGGTGTACTGCCATCCGTAGCGCGTGTCGTAATCTAATTCAGGGTCGATGCAGTCCCGTTCTAGGGCAATATTTGGTGGATACGCTTCTAGCGCAACGCAGCTAGATAACATCACACTAATGCCACACAGGCATAACAATAATTTTTTCATAAACTATGGCGCGGTAATAGAGAGCGTTCCAAGTGGAATGGTGCGGTTGACATAGGCTTCACCGGTCGTGTTCACAACGGCAGCCCGTTCTAACGCTGGCCATTCGTAAAGGCCAGTGTAAATATCATACTCACCGGCAAGCGCGTCTGTTGGGATCGGGAACGTAATTGAATCCACAGACACCGAGTTTGGCACCCACTGTGAGACGGGATATTGCTGATCAAACGGCGCACGGTCCACGTTGTAGACAGTGCCGTCTGACTTCGAAATAAGATGGATAAATTGAATCAGATCACGCGGCGGCGCAGCGGTAGCATTCCACACAAAATCAAGCGTAAACGCGTCACCGGCGGCTAACATTGTTGGCAACTGGCGCTGCACATCTGGCAATGAAAAACTAATGGCATCATCCGTAAATTGCACCAGTCCAGCCGTGGGCACGTCACCCAGTTGCGCTTCAGGAGAGGCAATGTAATTCAACACAACAGACGCAGGGTCTAACATCGCCAAATCGGTCTGCGCGACACCTAACGGTTGATCCGTTGTGCCAACCGACAAATTCAGTAGATAGCTGCGGGCGTCTTCGAGATCAGTTGGAATCTCCAGTTGTAACGGGACGCGCACAATGCGGTTTGGCAACCACGCCCCAGAGGGATAGTCAACCGATGAGACGTTGTAATCACTGCCTACAACATTCATTTGCGCAATCGACTGTTGGTCTGGCTGCGTGAGCGCATGCAAAGAGAACGTGTAATGCGCGGCCAGAAAGTCTTGCGCTTGCCAAAACGTTTCAATATTGAGCACATCGCCGGGCTGCACAACTTGGGTCGGCAGCGTATACCCAACTAAGGTCAAGGCGTCTTCAGTATAGGTTGCACTGACTTCAATCGCGTTACGATTGAACAAGACCGTTGGCAACAGCCAAACATACGCAATTAGCACAAGCAGCCAGCTTGCAAAAATTAGCGCTAACCGCGTTGGCTTTAGCGTGGTGCCGTTTTTTTGCAAAAAGGTAAGCGCTACGACTAACACCAAGCTGGCGCTCGCCATTTCTAAAAATTCTTCCAGCACGATTGAAACAAGCCAAACCTGATGTACCCAAGGGAAACGGTCGGCCAGCAACAGCGTGCCAGACTCAATTGCAAGGCCGCCCACGCCAAAGGCAAAAAAGCCGATGAGCAGCAGCACATAAAGCAGCGTGTGTTTCTTGCCCCCCGTGCGCCAAGCCAATACCGTTAGCCCGGCTAAGGCAACCCCAATCAGCAAATAAACAATGATGAACGTGTTGGGATCTAACTTTTCATGCAGCGCAAAGTATTCATCCAGACTGAGAAAAATAAACCAAGCCGCAAAGCTAGCCCAATACAGGCGCGCAAAACCACCCCTGACATTGATAATAAGCAACGCCCCAACCAAACCTATGGCTAAGAGCTGTGCTGACGAGAACATGGAGCCAAGCGTGAGTTCAACATCAAGATTGAAGAACCACCGAAAGAATTGGTGCACATCG
Organism: Anaerolineales bacterium; assembly: GCA_020630175.1. GTDB lineage: Bacteria > Chloroflexota > Anaerolineae > Anaerolineales > UBA6668 > JAHDIM01. Next base: position 6,921 of record JAHDBW010000013.1, on the reverse strand, counting down.
CCCCACGCCCACATATGCAGGTTGATGAGGAGCAGTTCTAGCCCGATCAGGCCAGCCAGCAGTCGCCAGCTTGGTTGCGCAAGTCGCTTTTGGGTAACGCGAAGCAGCACAATCGCCAAAACGATTGAGACAGCATTCCCAAGCAACATCCGCGTAAAGTCAGTCATGAATTAGTGCGATTTTCGATCTGAACGAACCAAAAAGATCAGCGCCAACACGCCAATGAGTAGCGTACCGAGCGCGATCCAAACGCCAGTCCAAAATGGACGCGGCGCATAGTGCAATACAACAGCAGACTCGCCAGCAGCAACGGGCACGGCCTGCAACAAGCTATTTGCAGCAACAACCGCAACCGGCTCACCATTGACAGTGGCCTGCCATCCCGGATACATCGCCTGCGAGATGACAACCAGCCCCGGCTGATCAGTCACGACGTCAAGCGCCAAGTAACCGGTATGGCGTTCTAAAACATCTACCTGTGCCACCGTTGCCGTTGCTGTTTGCGCAGGCAGGCCTTCCACAACAGCCTGGGTTGTTGGCGCAAAGTCTGGCGCAGAGACTGCGGCTAAGGCACCTTCATAGTCGGCGCTGGTCCAGTTATGCACGAGCCAAGCGGCTTGTGGGGTTGTATCTAAACGATAGGTGTACGTTTCAGCGCCATCATGGAATACCTGCTCAGAGGCAATTGGTGATCCATCACCTCGCACCAAATTACCTTTCCAAGTCACTAAATATTTGACACCAAGCAAGTCCCACTGCGTTTCTTCAGGCACTTCTTTTGTAAAACGTTCAATGCGTTCGGTTTTAATCGATGCAATGCCGTAGTTTTCATCTAGGCCAGCCATACAGGCAGTATGACCGGCTAAGCGCCAATCATCTTGAATCCGGAAAAAATCACGCTCATCAGCCACAATCTCTGTGAGCGCAGGCTCTGGCGGAAACGCCGCATACGATGGTGCCGCGTTCACGGGTCGGTTGACGGTAAATAAGTCAATCACAATGAGCGCTAATGCCGCCCACACAATTGTTTTTATGGTCTGCGGGAACTGAATTGCACACGTCAGCAGAATTGTTGTACCAACTGTTAGCAAGAACAAGAGGCCAACTTTATTGCCAAGCCCAAGCTCTTGCAACCGACTAAGGCCAACTTCAGCACCCAACACCACGGCAAATAAAGCTACGCCCGTGAGGATAAGCGCCCCAATCGAAATTGATTGATAACGCCGCAGCGCTTGCTTCAAATTTTCGCCTGCCAATTGCAGCAAGGTATCCACGCCAAAGGCCGCTAAGACTGCAATGCCGAAGCTATACAGCTGCGCATGGCGTTCTTGGCTGCGCATTAGCGCGTGACCGGGTGCAAACAGATAGGCAATCTCAAAGCCAAACAAATTCTTGCCAAACGAGAACAAGAATGAAATGACAACCAGCCCCGTCCAAAACCAGCGGTCGCGATGCTTGCCATGCGTGATCGCTAACCCAACTAAGAACAGCGGCAAAATGCCAACGTAAAGCGGGTTGAACAGGCTAACAACGTTTGGCAGCAAAATCTGCACAATATCGCGCAGCGGGAACCCAGACGCCGATTCGCCAAATGGCAAAGACGCACGGGTTGAGAGACCGGTATATTCGGCGGTTGGCCAGAGTTGCACAATACACAATCCCAAGATAACAGCACCAGCGCAGGTAATCCGTTTTAGTGCAGTCAGCCAAGGCAGTTTGTTGCGCCAAACTTTATAAAGAAAATACGCAATTGCGGCATACCCTACATATAAGTAGGTTTGCGGGTTGCCTGCCATCACGCTCATGACCGTTGCAAAAACAAACGCAATGTAATGCCGCCGCAACGGTTGTTTAGCAATCCCGTGTAGCCCCCAAAGGACTAGGGGCAACCAAATACCACCTTCTAGAATTGCAATCTGTAGTGGCGGATAGCCGGTGAGATAGCCGCTATAAGCAAAGATCACTGCCCCTAACAGCGCCGGTAGACGGCGGCCAATTTCTGTCCGTAAAAATAAATACGTCAGCCCGCTGGCTAGCAGGAGGTGCAGTAAGGCCTCCAATTGGTAGGCATATAAAGAAAACTCAGGCTGCCCAGTCACTAAATGGAAGAGCAAGTTAAACGTAGTGGGTAAGTAAAACAGTGAGGATTGTGGATCAGCTTGAAACGAATAGCCAGCAAAGGTGCAATCCATCCAGAGTGGGAGGCGGCCCGCCTGAAACTCACGAAAGGCATGCGTGCGATACACAAAATAATGATGGCTGAAGTCCCCTTCAGGAAACATGACCTGGTCTGCCATATTTGGGGTAAGCCAGCGCCATGCAAACAGCCCCCAAATTACACAGAGTAAAAGTAAGAACCACAAGTCTTGGCGATTGAATTTTTGAGTAGTACTAGATGTCATCAATACATATCGTGCAAAGTTGTTTTACACACCGCGAGATTATACGAGATTTAGGCGTTTTACTTTGCAACGTTTGCCCTGCTAGCCGCAAAATTTAGCAAAAAGGATTGCGTGACTTTGCAGCAAAAAATGTGTCATTTTCGGCCATTTCTCAGACTAAAAACGGATTCTGAGGAATCGAACCAACTTCTAACAGAACTATATCGAGTCTTTCATTGTCCGTATTGGCAGGCCTAACTACAATGATTGAGCGTATGACTAACGTACTCGTAACGATTCAGAAGGTATAGGTGACACTATGAAAAAGGTATTCAACAGAAAACGCCGTAAAGTTTTCGCAAAATTTTTAGACATTACAATAATTATTTCTCTTATTTCTTCAATGCTTTCCGGTGTGGTTGGCATTGTGCCAAGCGCCCTCGCACAAGGTATTGTTGTAGATGGGCTATTGGAACAAGGGTATGAGCCATTGAGCAATGGCACATTAGGATCATTGGCTTCAGCCTCTGACGCAGACACCCTTTACTTCGCGCTCGTCATTGATCGTGCGGTCAATGAAAACGTCTTTGGCAGTGACACTTATGTTGCTGACTGGGGCTGGCAAGACGGTCACTCGTTTGCAGACCTAACTGATGACACCATCGGTTTGGAATACACCTGTGACGGGAACGCCCTCTTCGACTTTGACATCGATTATCTCGCTGACAAAGTAGATAACGAAGATTACACCGCTACCGCCACTGGCACATTCCCAGCTGACGCAGACGTTGAATCTTCACTCGCTTGGAACCTCAACAACGAAACTATTCATGGTTGGGATTTCACCGCAGGTAGCACTGATCAAGCAGATTGGGTAAGTGCAGAATCATTTGATACACCAAATGCAAACTGGATGTACTTCATGATTTACGAATGGGGCTTCCCACGCAGCGCATTTGACGGCTGTACAGAAGTGATCGTTTCAGTTGTATCTGCCACAAACGCACCAAACAAGAACGACAACGAAACTGTTTCAATCGCAGCAAAAGCATTTACGCCTAACAGTAACAATGCTGAAGCCAATGGCGACGGCAACGTTACCATTAGCGGCTCAGTTGTAAACGATGTAGACGGCAACGGTGCTGTAGACGGTACAGACAGCGGCATCAACGGTGTTTCAGTCGAATTGATCGATGAATCTGGCAACGTTGTTTCAACCGTAACCACCAACGCAGATGGCGAATATGAATTCACCAACGTCACGCCGGGCACTTACAGCGTGCGCGAACGTGATCCAAACGGCTTTATCAGCCGCGAAGCAATTGCAGGTACCGGTGGCGTAAAAGCAAGCATCAACCTCATCATTGTGACGGCAACTGATGCAAATGGGATCTATGCTGGTCAGAACTTCCTAGACACAGCCAAAGGACCGTTGAACACTGCTGTGCCAACCAACACAGAAACAGCAACAAACACGCCGCAACCAACCAGCACTGGCACCTTGGTTCCAACCAACACGCCAGTTCCAACCAATACAGACGTTCCAACGGCAACAAACACGCCAAACACGAACGGAACAAAACAACCATTGAACACAGAAACGCCAACCGTTGCGCCTACATTTACGCAACCAGCGACGTTTACGCCTGTGCCAACATTTACACAAGTGCCAACCTTTACCCCACAACCGGGCGTAACGGCTGCACCAACCAACACGAACACGCCTGTTCCAACGAATACGCCGGTTCCGACAAACACACCAGTACCAACCGCAACCAACACGCCTAGTGACAAAGCGCCACTAAACACACCTGTTGCAACCCGTACGCCTGCACCAACCTTTACTGTTGCACCAACCTGGACACCTGTACCAACCTTTACTCAGGTTCCAACGTTCACGCCAGTACCACAAGGTCAAGCGCAACCAACCAATACAAACACGCCTGTTCCAACGAACACGCCAGCACCAACGCTAACGCCAGTGCCAACCAGCACACCAGTGCCACAAGTGAATGGCGCACAAAACACGGCGGTTCCAACACGCACGCCAGCACCAACCTTCACGGTTGCACCAACCTGGACGCCAGTGCCAACCTGGACGCCACAACCAACTGCTACAACAGTCGTACAACCGACCCAAGCACCAACTAATACAAATACGCCTGTTCCAACGAACACGCCAGCACCAACCAACACGCCAACACCAACGTCTACAGCAACAGTGCAAGCACCGCAAGTTGCCGCTGCAGTTCCAACGAACACGCCAGCGCCAACCTTCACGGTTGCACCAACTTGGACGCCAGTGCCAACGTGGACGCCTGAGCCAACGGCAACAACAATCATTAGCCCAACCCAGGCCCCAACAAACACGGCAACGGCAGTGCCAACGAACACACCGTTCCCGACCAATACACCATTCCCAACCAACACACCTGCAGCTGTGGCACAAGTTCCACAAACAGATGTACTTGGTGCAGACAATCCAGAAGTCCCAACGAACACCCCAACACCACAACCGGTGAGCATCTCTGGTGCAGTGTTCAATGATCTCAATTCAAACGGCGTACAAGACGCTGGCGAACAACCACTTTCTGGTGTCACAGTCGACTTGGTCGCTTCAAGCGGTGCGATTGTTGATCGAGCAACAACCGATGCTGGTGGTAACTTCCAATTCACAGACCTGCAACCAGACACCTACCGCGTTGAAGAATTCGACCCACAAGGTTTCGAAAGCACCAACGCAGTACCAGGCACTGGTGGCAGCCGTAACGACGAAAACAACATTACCGTTCAAGCAACGACCCCAGGTCAAAGCTATCCGAACCAAATCTTCCTAGATACGCAGCCTAAGGTTGAAATCGCGGGGACAGTGTTCAACGATGCTGATGCAGACGGTCAACTTGATCCGGGTGAAGCACCAATTCCAGGTGTCACCGTTCAACTAACAGACTCAAACGGTCAACCAGCAGGTACCGCAACAACAGATCAAAACGGCGACTATCGCTTCACTGATCTAACACCGGGCTTGTACACCGTTGTTGAAACCGACCCACAAGACTTCAGCAGCACCAACGCTATTCCTGGCGATCGCGGCTCACGGGTCAACGACAACACCATCACGGTTGTTGCAAATGAAGGCGGCCAATCTTACGAAGATAACGACTTCTTGGATGCAATTCCAGCAAGCATCATGATCATGGGTAACGTTTACAACGACGCCAACCAAAACGGTCAACTCGATGCTGGCGAAGCACCACTCACTGGCGTACAAGTAGACTTGCTTGACACCAACGGTGCAGTTGTCCAAAGCGCACTGACGGACGCAACTGGTAAGTACAAGTTCAACGACTTGGCACCAGGGTTGTACACCATCCGCGAAACCGACCCACAAGGCTTCAGCAGCACAAACGCTGTAGCAGGTGATGCTGGTAACCGCGTGAATGAAAATACAATCACCGTTACTGCAAACGAAAACAACCGCTCATACAACGGTCACGACTTCTTGGACACCGAGCCAGGCGGCATCATGATCATGGGTAACGTTTACAACGATGCCAACGCAAACGGCGCACTTGATGCAGGTGAAGCACCAATCAGCGGCGTACAAGTTGACTTGCTAGACGCAAGCGGCGCAGTTGTCCAAAGCATCTTGACCGATGCCCAAGGCAAGTACAAGTTCAATGACCTAACACCAGGTGTTTACACCATCATTGAAAATGACCCACAAGACTTCAGCAGCACCAACGCAATTGCAGGTGACGCCGGAACCCGGGTCAACGAAAACACCATCACGGTGCAAGCGTCACAAAACAACACGACCTACAGCGGTCACGACTTCTTGGACAGCGCGCCAGAAATCATGATTAGCGGTCGCGTGGTAGAAGACAGCAACGGTAACGGTCAAATTGACGCTGGCGAAATCGCACTCCAAGGCGTAAAGATCGACTTGCTAGACCAACAAGGTAACGTGGTTGCAACAACAGTCACCGACGCCCAAGGTAACTACAAGTTCACCGTTCCAACCGGCACCTACTTGATCCGCGAAACGGATCCACAAGGTCTAAACAGCACCAACGCTGCACCGGGCAACGGCGGCACAAAAGTCAATGACAACGTGATCCGCGTAGACGCCTTGCAATCTGGTGTGAACTATGAAAACAACGACTTCTTGGACCTCGGTGTCCAAGAAACAACCCAAGTACAAGGTGTTCAAACCTTGCCAGTCTCTGGTGCGCCACTCTCAGTGAACGCAACCCGCAACTGGAACTTGGTATCACGCTTGTCTCTGATGCTCGGTATGGCATTCGGTATGGTTCGCCATGCTGCTAAACCATACAGCTGGGCAGACGTTGAGTTCGCTGGCAAATCCATGCGCGACAAGTCACGCTGGAACAAAGTCGATCGCGATCTGAGCAAGCGCAAAGATAACGAAGGCATCAACTTGGACGACGAATAGTCACCTATACCCTTGGCGTTCAAGTTATAACCTAAGAGGAGCCCCGGCCAATTGGCTGGGGCTTTTCTTTTTTAAGGCAGATGG
>JAHDBW010000484.1 GCA_020630175.1 Anaerolineales bacterium | reverse complement strand
TAGGCAAGTTCGGGCACTTCGTGCTCTAAATTCCGAATGCGCGGGTTCAGATAACCGATAGCAAGCACAATCAGCAGCAATGAGCCCATCAGGATCATAAACAACCCTGAGCCGCGCCCAACGCCATTCCCCATCACATCTGCAATCGCCGACTCGTAAAGCAATCCACCGCTTTGCATGGCTGGCTCAAACACGTTATCAATCAAAGGCCCCGCAATTAAGTAGCTAAGCGGCATTAGAATGCGCGACACCATGCCACTAAATGCAAACGTCCGGCCTAGCGCTTTAGGCGGAACCCGCGTCTGATGAATGACTTGTGAAATGGAAGACGCCATTGGAATAAGCAGCACTGCTAAGAAAAAGCCAAAGGCGATAATGCCGATTCTTGGCGTTGCACCGGCCACAATAAAGCCAATTCCCAAGCCAGAAATGCAAAGAAACGTTAACCGAATTTTGCCATTTGCAGGGTAAGAAACAGAGCTGGCGATCAGGCTACCAATTAGTAAGCCCAACCCTAGCGCCGTCTGAACCCAGCCTAAATCCTGTGCCGAGCCAATGGTCAACACCAACGGCCCAGACACTGCGCTGCCAGCACTGGCCGCAAAATTGACCATCGCAAAGACAATCATCAAATAAAACAGACCCGGAATGCCGCGTAAATAACGATAGCCAAACGTCATCTTTCCCCAAAACGTTGTTTCAGCATCATCATCTGCGGCACCGTCTGCGGCCAGGCTTGGGAAGCGGACAAACAGCAGCGAGGTGAACGCAATTGCAAATGTGAAAAGATCCACAAAAATAACGCCTCGCAGACCCACTGCCACATACAACACGCCAGCAAGCGCCGGTGCGCCAAGCATAGAAAGCGCATGCGAAAGCTGCCCTAAACCGGCCGCCCGTGGCAATTGATCTTTAGGCACCAACTGCGGAATTGCCGCCATCCAGGCCGGTTCTTGAAAAGCGCGGGTTACAGAAGCAACAACTGCAATCGCCCAGATATGCCAAATTTGCAGCAATCCGCTAATAAATAAAAAGAGGGCGACCACCGTAACCAATGCTGAGATCACATCTGCGATCAACATAATGATTCGGCGGTCGTATTTGTCTACGATTGTGCCTGCATAGGTGGCAATCAAGACATAAGGTAAATTGTCAAAAAAGCTTGTAAGGATAAACGGGGTTGCGTTTTGATTTTGATCAAAAATCCAGACTGCAATCGCAAAGGCCGTCATACTGCTGCCTAATGTGGACAGAAGTTGCCCCAACCAAACAACGTAGAATGTTCGCATCGATTTAGATGTTTCGGTCATAACTACCCTAATTGCAGTAAAAAATTATCCAACCACTCAAACGCAAGTAATGACGTCAATCACAGCAACTACGCCCGCAATTGACGCCACTACGTTCGCCAGCACAGCTAAACAGCGCTGCGCTAGTTATCAGTCACTAGGCACTTAGCCAGACCACAAGTAACCACCTGACCACAGGTA
>JAHDBW010000133.1:1393-9270 GCA_020630175.1 Anaerolineales bacterium | reverse complement strand
GCTGCAATAAAAGCTGTCCGGATTGCTTCCATGCGTTTTGGGTTGACCTTTAGATCGTCATAGCCCATTCGCGCCGCAGCCCGGAAATGAATTACCTTGGCGGCATCGTCGAAATAAAACTCAACATCATCGCCAAACCCCATCACGCGCGAACGGAACTCAACGTGCAGATAGTCATCCTGCTGTGTTAACAACGCATTACGCGGCATCTGTGAGAGCACACCCAACAACGTTGCTTGCGCGTCTGCCATAGAGCCAGCGTATGCAATTGGCTCAGATTGGCGATACTTGCCACTGTGTTGCGTAGAGACACAATTCGGGCTGTTTGGGCAATCGCGTAATTTGCCAGCAGTCACCCCTAAATTGGTTGGTGCACCCTGCATACGGATGTAAACCATCGCCGCTAGTAGCCCCAAAACACCTATCACAAGCAGATAAGACACAATTCGAATAAACATAGAAATCCTCGTTATTTTTCAAACGTCTCGAATTCTAGCAAGTATGGGCCGTGGCGGCCAAAATCTTCTGGCGCAGTTGCGGTTAAGGCTGCCGTTGTAGGATGAACCGCGTAACTATTACCGTTACGATGGAGTAATGGAATTTGCCGTTTCCAACGCGAAAACACGCGCCGAGCCGTAGCAGAATACTGCCGATACGCCGCATGTTCATCTGGCATTTCGGCAAATAATTGCGTATACACCGCAACAAATTGTTGTAAATACTCTGGCGTGACCAGTTCAAGGTGGCTAATCACCCAACACCGCTCTTCATAGGCCCAATAGTAAGACAAGCCTAGAAATTCCCCAGCCTTATTGACATACGGGTAAAACGGAAACGTGCGGCAAGCCAGCGACCGATATTCACGCTCACAGGCATCCCACCCCTTACATTCAACTGCCACCATTCCGGCACCAGCATCGGCAACTAAGTTTTGACGGGTCTTATCTTGTGGCGCATAGCGCTGCCACAGCTCCGTTTTTCGTTCTAGGTATTGCCACTCATCGTAAAACACAACTGGGATTGTATGTTGAGTCGTACAGCAATACGGGTCGCCAGTCTCGCTTAACGGGGCGCACTGTTTGCCGCAGTCATAACGCGTTATTGAGGCTTCCAAGCCAGCATATAAGGCTTGCCAGTCAATAGGCATTACGGTGTTGGCGTGGGCGTTAACGTCCCAGCCCGGATAATGGTGGGGGATGGCGTCGCCCCAATTGTGGCAACCGCTGTTGACGTAGTTGCCGTGGCTGTGGTTGCGGTTGTTGTAGCATTTGCAGTACGCGTAACCGTTAGCGTTGCCGTGACTGTGCCATCTGGCGTTGCTGTAACCGTCTCCGTTTCAGACGGCACGTTTGTTAGGGTCGGCAACTCTGTCGGTTCAGTTGTTTCAGTTGGCGTTGCGGTTGGGGTTGCCGTTGCCGTCTCGGTTGGCGTTGCAGTTGGTGTCGGCGTTAGTGTATACGTTGCGGTTGGCGTCGGCGTTGGGGTTGCGGTAGCAGTAAACGTAGCAGTTGGCGTCGGCGTTGGAAACACTGCCGTAGATTGCGGTAACGCAACTTGCCAGTTGTCATATTCCGCTTGCGGCATTTCTTGCGGCGTTTCAGGCGGCATATCACCGCGTACTAGCGCTTGCTGGCCAGTTTGCAAATTGATGCCCACACCACCATTATTAGCCAAGAAACAGTTCCCAAATAAACAATTCGCTTGCATGATGTCGTCTGGCAATGCGGAATCTAACCCTGTATCATGCAAAACGCTTGCGTATGAGTTACGTGCCGCAAGTAAGCCAATTGGCGTTTCAATTTGTACTTCGGCATTGGCAACTTGTGCCCAGACCCGCCCGCGTTCTAAAACAATCCGCGTGATATACACCCCGCTATCGGTGCTTTGCGCGGCAATATCTAGCGTGGTGTCTGCGCCCAAACGCAGCGCGGTACCATCAACCATTACCACAAGCGCCCCACTAGCTGGCCCAGTTCGCACCTTATCGCCAAGCACAATCACCTGCCCACTTGTTGCGAGGTTGCTTTGATTATCTTCATCAATGATCGCCACTGTGTTCTCGATGATCGAAATCTGTGCAACGGCGTTCTCCGGGGTCGGGATATCAAAAACTTGCGTGGGCACGACGTTTGGTGCACCTGCTAAACAGGCAACGCTCACCAAAAACAGTAATGCCATACAATAAAAAACAATAATATTGCGCCGCTGCCGTGCGTGCGCGTGAGTAGTAGTTGATTCCATAATTCCTTGTGACCAAACAAATAATGTGTCATCTATTATGATAAGCCGGATTGACTTGGAAATAAAATTTTTATGGCGCGTGTTCTAACAGGCGTCCGTATCTTTAGGGGATTGATATGTCTAAAACTGCACAAATGATCATTGTTGCTGGGGTCTTAGTAATTTTTGGCGTGGCGGCCTGTGCCGTAATTGGCCTCATTTCACAAAACAATCCGTTGCAACCTGTGGCCGATGGCGTCGGTGGCGTGGCGACCTCAGTGGCAGAAGTAATCCCACAAGCAACGCCCACAATTTATCCCAGTTCAGCCACCATTATTCGCTCCGTTCAATCGCTAGCACGCTTGGAAACGGCCTCATATTCAATTGAGAAAGTAATTGTGGCGGAAGAAAACCAAGATGCATTCGCATCGCTGTTTGGCGACCGGCTACTGCTCGTGGCACACGGCGATGTAATCGCAGGCATTGATCTTTCAAAAATGGCAACTGAAGATGTGCGCACGGTAGATGGCCGCGTCTACATCACAATCCCTGCTTCAGAGTTATTTATTGTTGCACTAGACAATGACAAAACGTATGTCTACGATCGTGAAATTGGATTTCTTACCCAAGGTGACTACAACCTTGAAACTGCTGCCCGGCAAGCCGCCGAAGATGAAATTGAAAAGGCCGCTCTTGAAGATGGCATCTTACGGCTAGCGCAGCAAAATGGGGAACAATACCTACAAACGCTTATGCTCGGATTAGGCTTTGAAGAAGTGATCTTTCTACAGGCAACCGCAACGCCATAGGCTATTGGGAACACGCATATAAACTGTGCGTCCGGCTTACATCTGTAGACGGAATAAACGCCTCAGACACCAACGTACAGTGTGCGGCAACATAGTCTGATATTTCTTCTGACGTCTCTTCAGCGGTTGTTAGGCAGCCCACAACGCCATCATCAATGATGTAGTCTGGCGCAAGTTGCACAATGGGCGCTGGAATAGCGGCGCGTTCGGCAGCGGCCAAATACGCGTCTGTATCTGGGGCACCGTTCCAATATTTATTCAAGCCAAACGGATGTAAGTTATGCTCATCAATGTAAGTCACGGTGTTGGGCAATAGATACTCCCAATACGGCGCGCCAACAACCGTGGCATTGGCCGGAATAGCAGCCGCAAACGCAACCGCCACAGCGCGATGCGCACCAAACTGCCCGCGATACGCCAAGATTGATCCAACGCTGAAAAACACGACTACCACCATTGCCACATATCCATTTTGCAACGGGATGCTGCTGAAAGGGAGCTGCGCAAATAGCCAGCGCCAAGTGGCTAAGCCACTAATCATGAGTAACGGTAGCCAGAGCGTGGCATACCCCAACAACTGGTAATCCTGATTGATCAGCCCAAACGTTGTGAACGCAACCAGACTAACCATATTCAGCTTATAAACATAGTGGAGTTTGGTAAACCACCCGCCAACGATCCCCATCAGCAGCACGCTCGCGGTTACTAATGACAGATATGGCAACTGCCAAATGTAATAAAGCTGCCAAAACCGCCAAATTGAAGTGATTGCAATTGTTAGCAGGTTGCCGGTCGCCGCTTCAGGCGCGCCGCTGTCTAACACGGTGCCGCCAATGGCAAGCAAGCTTGGCGCATGTAGACCAATCAGCGCGATGCCGCCAACCACAGCCCCGCCAATTAGCCAACTGGCACGCCGCCAGTGCTCGCGCGGCATTTCCCACCAGAACAGCAGTAGCAGCGGCATTACAAAATGCAGACTGTTGAGGTGTATATCTAATTGCAGAATAAGGGCGATACCTGTGAGGAACAAGTACCGAGGGTGTAACGTTCTGGCCGATTGCACCAGCCAAGCACTCACCCAAACCAACGCGGCAGCACCAACAATATCGGGACGGCCAACATGCCCTGCGTGCAGCACTGCCCAAGATGTCCCCACACAAACAGCGCTCCAATTGGCAAGCCAATGATCGCTATACAACAGCGCCAAACGCCGCGTGCCTAACACCAACAGTAGAATTGACAGCCAAGACACAAGCCGCCCAATCGCAAGTGATGGGCCAAAAGCCAAAGCCGGTAAGCCCAGCGCCACCCAATATAAGCGTCCGTGTGGAATAAAAAAGGAGTTTGCCTGCTGTGGCCAAGTCGATGCGCCAAAAGAGCGCAAATATTGCACGGCAGTTTCTAAGTAAAACGTTTCATCGCAGCTAACAGAGGGATAGCGAAATAAGCCCCAGAGGTGCCAAAGCGCCAGCCCAGTAAACGCCAGCCAAAAGCCAACCGTGTGCCAGTTGTTACGCTGCATTACAAACGATGAGTGTGATCCGAATTTGCATAGACAGTTTCGAATTGTAGCGCGGCATCTGCCAGTTCTGAAGTGGAATACTTACCTTGCTCAAATGCAAGCCCTAGCGTATCTGACAGCGCAGATGTTAACGTCTCATGCACTTCGGTAAAACTGATTTTTTCCCGCAAGGCGGTTTCAAGCGTACACGCCCGTGCCAGCACCTGCGCTTTAGCCGCTAGCCGGTCTGCCTCAGTCGCGTAGACAAGTGCGTCGCAAATACGTGAAAGATCACCGTGTAACGGCAACGTACCGTGTTGTAGCACGATGCCTTTGCGGCGTAGCTGCGCACTGCCAATAAGTTTTTTACCGGCGTACGTAATTTCGTAATTGGACGGAACCTCAAAACAAACAGGAGGCGCGTTGCGTAATGTCTTTGTATCTGCCACCGAATCATTATGCACTTGTGCGCCAAGGCGTTCTAGCGCCAACATCAAGCCAGCGCTAATGCGGCGGTAACTCGGTGTAATACCACCTTGCATAACGGGATGCGTGTCTGGCGCACAAATTGAGTACGTCAACTCATCCGTGTGTAAGATGGCCCGCCCTCCGCTTGGCCGCCGAACCACATGCCACCCATTGGCATTTATTCGGTCAAGATCCGCATCAGCCACTTTTTGACCGCGCCCAAGCGATAAACAGGCCGGTGACCACTGGTAAATGCGCAGGGTTGGGCGCGCCTTACCACTAGCAATTGCCCGCAAAATAGCGTCATCACGCGCCATATTTGTGGCTCCGGCGAGTGGATGGGGATCAATGATGAGGCGCCAAGTATTTGTCATGGAGGGATTTTCGAAGGTGGACAAGATATTGTCAACTTTTACAGAAGCTGGGCAATACCAAAATGACACTTAAATTAGCGATTAGCAAAACTTCACTGCAAGAAAATTTAGGCACATAGGCAATACCAGCGGTGATAGACTCAAAAAACTACAAATATGTCTTGTAACAAAAATCATCTAATGATGATTATTAATATTTACTCTTGTGCTTCGACACTTTATTTGGGATATGAAGCACAAATCGATTACGGAATACTATGCGAACAAAAGCTGAATATCTAAAAGGATACAAAGATCTGGTCGCCATTCGCCGTCTGGAAGAAAAATGTGCTGAGTTATATCAGCTCGGCCAGATTGGCGGCTTCTTACACCTTTATATTGGTCAAGAAGCAGTGGCAGTTGGGATCTCGAATGCACTGACCGAAAAAGACCATGTCATCACGGCTTACCGTGACCATGGGATTGCTTACACCCAAGGAATGGACCCTGGTGTCATTTTCGCGGAACTCACCGGGAAAATTGACGGCTGTTCAAAAGGGAAAGGCGGCTCAATGCACCTTGCAGACACATCTCTCAATTTCTGGGGTGGTCACGCAATTGTTGGTGCACAAATGCCGCTTGCAGCAGGCATTGCCACTGGCTTTCAATACCTAAAAAATGACAACGTCATCGTTTGTATGATGGGTGACGGCGCAACCAACATTGGTTACTTCCACGAAGCACTGAACCTGTCTAAGGTGTGGAACTTGCCGGTTGTCTGGCTGGTTGAAAACAACCGCTACGGCATGGGCACCGCGGTTGAACGCGCATCTGCGGTAACAGATATCCAGCTCAAAGCACGCGGCTACAAAATTCCAAGTGAAGAAGTAGACGGCATGAGCGTCAACGCAGTAGAAAAAGCTGTGAAGAAAGCTGTCAAACACGCCCGCGAAACCGGTCCTTTCTTCTTGGAAGTCATGACCTATCGCTTCCACGGCCATAGCATGGGTGACCCAGAACGCTATCGTGAAGCAGAAGAAATCAAACGCTTCCGCAAAGAAGGTCCGATTGGTATTTTGCATGCTGAAATTCTAGAAAAGAAATATGCAACTGAAGCCGATCTAGACAAAATCCACGATGAAGTTGATGAAATGATCGCTGCCGCAGTTGAATTCGCAGCAAACAGCCCTGAGCCAGATCCTTCTGAGCTTTGGACTGACATCTACGCGTAGCGCGAGGTTTGAAACACACATAATGGCAAGAATTACAATCCGCGAAGCGCTCTCCCAAGCCCTCTGGGAAGAGATGGAAGCGAACGAAAAAATCTTTTTGATGGGCGAAGAAATTGGCGTTTGGGGTGGTACTTACGCAGTGACCCGTGGTTTCTATGACCACTTTGGGCCAGACCGCGTGCGCGATACCCCAATTGCAGAAGGCGTAATTGCCGGTGCCGCAATCGGTGCCGCAATGGTCGGTGCGCGTCCAGTTGCAGAAATTATGACCGTCAACTTTGCCCTTTTGGCAATGGACATGATTGTCAATCACGCTGCAAAACTACGTTACATGTTTGGTGGGCAGTTTAAAGTGCCAGTTATCATCCGCACGCCGGGTGGTGGTGGTCGCCAATTGGGCGCAACCCACTCACAAACGTTAGATGCACTATTTGCACACTTCCCTGGCCTGCGCGTGGTTACCCCAGCTACCGCATATGACAGCAAAGGCATGATGAAAGCTGCTCTCCGCCAAGATGACCCAGTCATGTTCATGGAAAACGCGCTGCTTTACCAAAAACGCGATGAAGTGCCAGACGGCGACTACGTCGTGTCACTGGAAAAATCTGACATCAAACGCGAAGGCACCGATGTCACCATCGTGACCTACAGCCGCATGCTGCACGAAAGTCTCGCTGCCGCCAAAAAGCTTGCGAAAGAAGGCATTTCTTGTGAAATTGTCGACCTACGCTGCTTGCGCCCACTAGACTTGGAACCAGCATTCGAAAGCTTCAAGAAAACCAATCGCGCCGTAATTGTGGAAGAAGGCTATCCACAGTTTGGCGTTGGCGCTGAAATTTCAGCCCGCATTTACGAAGAATGCTTTGACTACCTAGACGCACCAGTAAAACGCGTGGCCCAACTTGACGTGCCATTGCCTTACAACCGCGCACTAGAACAAAGCGCAATTCCAAATGTAGACACAATTATCAAAGCTGTAAAAGAGGTGATGTATGTCTGAGTTAATTACCATGCCTAAGCTCGGCTTCGATATGGCCGAAGGCACCCTGCTCCGCTGGGTTGCTGAAGTTGGCTCCCAAGTCAATAAAGGCGATGTGCTGGTTGAAGTTGAAACCGACAAAGCAACCGTTGAAGTAGAAGCCTTTTCAAGTGGCATTCTGCGCGGTGCATTTGTGCCAGAAGGCACAATTACCCCGGTTGGGGCACTCATTGCTGTGCTTGGCACTGCCGATGAAGCCATCGATCTAGACGCCCTACAAGCGCAAGCTAACAAAGACGTCTCAGAAGATGACGA
>JAHDBW010000133.1:0-1293 GCA_020630175.1 Anaerolineales bacterium | reverse complement strand
CCAGTTGCAAATGACGGCATGCTCCGCATTTCACCGGTTGCGCAACGCATGGCAATGGCAAACAACGTCAACTTGAGCTTGGTCAAAGGCTCTGGCCCGCAAGGTCGCATTGTCAAAAAAGACATTGAAGCCGCCATTGCAAACCCACCTGCCGCGCCTGCGCCAGCACCGGCTGCTGCACCAGCGCCAGTCGCCAGCGCCCCAAGCGTTGCCGCACAAGCAGAAGACACCGTGGTAGAACTCACCCGCATGCGCCAAGCGATTGCACGCGGCGTGACGCTCAGCAAAACCACTATCCCGCACTTCCAAGTTTCTATGGACATCAACATGGCCAAGGTCATGGAAATGCGCAAAATGCTCAACGCCCAGCTTGCCGATGAAGGCTTCAAGCTTTCATTCAATGACTTTATTGTCAAAGCCTGCGCGATTGCATTGAAGAAATATCCAAACGTAAATTCAAGCTTCCAAGGCGACACCATGGTGCAATTTGGCCGCGTCAACGTTGGCGTTGCCGTCAGCACTGACACAGGTCTGATGACTGTGGTTGTCAAAGACGCTGACATCAAAGCCCTGACCGCGATCAGCAAAGACACCCGTGACATGGCTGGCCGCGCCCGTGACGGCAAGGTACAACCAGACGACGTGGTTGGCGCAACGTTCACCACCAGCAACTTGGGGATGTACGGCGTTTCTGAATTTACGGCAATCATCACTGCCCCACAATCTGCAATTCTCGCCATTGGCGGTATCCGCGATACCCCAATCGTTGAAGACGGTGCAGTTGTGCCAGGCAAAATGATGAAAGTCACCATCTCTGCCGATCACCGCGTGATTGACGGTGCGCTAGCTGCGGAATTTGTCCGCGAAGTGCGCATCTTGATGGAAAATCCAATGCGGATGCTTGTCTAGGAAGTAGAGAGACAAGAGTAAGAGAAAGAGAAAACGGCTGGCGTTCTTTACAGAGCGCCAGCCGTTTTTTGATTCCATCGCTTTACTTAGTTTTTACAATGTTGCCATAGGGGCTTTACATCACCAGCTTACGATAGTGGAGTAAAGCAAACAACACATCACTTGCAGCAAAGACTGCAAGATAATCTGAGAGTGAAACAACCCTATGAACCTTTTGTCAAAACTAACTTACGCGGTGGCCGGAATGGCGCTTTCTACCGCCTTACTTGCTGGCACACCCGTTACCTTTGCGCAGGAAGATGCGCCTACCGTCAACCAACGTACAACTGGCAGCCGCAATGCCAGCGCCGCCGTTGAAACCGCTGCAGACGTGCTTGGAATTAC
>JAHDBW010000132.1:3453-9306 GCA_020630175.1 Anaerolineales bacterium | reverse complement strand
CAAGCCTATCAATTAACTGTCTAAATACGCATTACCCTTTACAAATCCCCCTCATGCTCACCACCCGTCCCTACACTCACCCAACCGACCAACCCGCCGTTATCGATATTTGGCAACGGGCTGGGCTGACGCGCCCGTGGAATGATCCGGTCAAAGATATTGTGCGCAAGCTGGCGGTACAGCCGGAAATGTTCTTGGTGGGCGAAGCAGATGGCAAGGTTGTCGCGGTCGTGATGGCTGGCTATGACGGGCATCGAGGCTGGATAAACTACTTAGCTGTTGACCCAAACGCCCGCCGTAAAGGCTACGGAAAAATGATGATGGACGCGGCGACAGACCAACTGTTAGCACTTGGCTGCCCTAAGATCAATTTACAAATACGCAAAGACAATGCTGAAGTCAAAGCATTTTATGAAGCGCTGGGATACAAAGAAGATAACGTGCTCAGCATGGGCAAGCGCCTGATCGAAGACTAACCGCGCAACAAATTGCAGGCGTACTGCGTATATATCACTATCAGACCCAACTCTATTCAGGCTCAGGAGGCGACGCATGGATTACGGTTATATTTTTAGCGACTCGTTCGAAACTATTTGGAAGAATAAAAAACTCTGGCTATGGGGGCTTTTGTATGCCATTGCCGGTGGCAGTAGCGGCGGCAATTCCAACCGCTTCCGTTCTTTTCAGAACATACCTCTCGATGATGAGGACATCCTCTCAGGCGTTGCCGATAACATGCCGCTTATTATTGGTGCCGGGACGTTGGTCTTTGCGTTTTGGGTGGCAATGCTCTTGTTACGCCCATTGGCACAATCCGCCTTGATTGGCCTTGCGCACAAAAAGCACACCGCAGATGCCCCACTCACGTTTCGGGAGGGCTGGGACATTGGTAAACGCTATATTTGGCGCGTATTTGGGCATAATATCTTGTTGTTTTTCCCAATACTACTGCTGTTTGGCGTGTTTCTTATCCCGCTCATCCCACTGATGGGGTTGTTCCCGGCTTTTATTGAAGAACTGCCAGACGTTGTAGACGATGGGGTCTCACTCGAATTGCAAATGCAGTTCGATACCATAATGGAGAGCATGGGCGGCACAGTTGTCGCATTATTTTGTGCTGCGTTATGTATCTTCTTTATTGGGGTTATCTTTTTATCCATTTGGAGCAACATCAATGTCCGTGGGATTGTGCTGCGCGATATGCCAACGTTTACCGCGATACCGCATGGATTTAACGTCGCTAGGCGCAACATTGGCTCACTTATTATTATGTTGGTGCTTTCATTTGTAATCAGTATTGCTGTTAGCATTGCCCTGGCAATACCGTTGGGACTAATGATGTTGCCTGCGCTTCCCATTCTCGCTACCGGAAACTTCTCATCAACCAACATTGGCCTCTTAGTGTTATTAGCGCTATTTGCGTTTAGCTTTGCGATTTTTGTACAAGGCATTGTGACCGCATTTACAGAAACCCTCTGGACCCGCTGGTATGAGCAAGCCACTACTCTAGATCCGAGGCAAACAACGGAAAACATTATCGAGATCGTGGCCTAACATGAAGCCTGAAGCCCTTATTACTGCCGCATTTAAAGACACTTGGCAAGCCAAACGGCTGTGGTGGCTGGCGATTTTGGTTATCATGCTAAATGGCAGCTTGTTCTCGTTCCTAATTACGCCCATCGGCATGGTTGCAATGTTGGCATTCATTCAAGAATTGTTCAGCCAGATTACCCAACCTGAAGCAACATCGGCATTTACTTGGACGCCAGCCCTAACCACTGTGCTAGTGATTTTGTTTGCAGTGCCAACGCTTATCACCACGCTGGGCGTCGTGATCTCCCCTCCATTGCGCGGCATGCTTATTCTGGCAACGCGGCAACAAGTGCAAGCGGATCCGTTTACTATTCGCGACTCTTGGGCGACAGTAAAGCCTTACATCCTGCGCCTGATTGGCTTGAACATCCTAATTATGTTGCCAACGCTAATTCTGCTTCCGCTTTCCTATCTGCCGTATTTGCCAATGCTGGGTGCCTTCACCACCGGCGAGGCGGCACCGAGCGCTGAGCAATTGTTGCAATATACAGAGCTGGCGCAACCGTTGGTAGTGCTAGTTTCAATGTTAAGCATTCCGGTCAGCCTTGGCCTGATGGTTATCACCACAGTTGGCATTCGCTTAGTGTTGTTTGAAAATGCAACGCTGCTAAACGCTGCAATCCAATCTTTCAAAGTAGTCTGGCGCAACCTTGGTGATTTTGTAATTACGTATTTACTGTATATGGCAGTCGGCTTTGGAATATCGCTGGTGTCCATACTGCCAATGGGGCTCATCATGCTCGGCTTCACGCCGCTGGTTATACAGCGTGAGGTAACCCTTGTCTCGCTTGGCGCAATCCTAACCATTGGCACGGTCGGCACTATTCTGGCAGCGCTTTTATTGGCGTACATATTCAGCTTTACAGAATGCGTCTGGACGCGCTGGTATCTAAAAATTACAGACGCCGCACAACCCGCAGCCTAAGGCAAGCGCTATTAACCAAAAAACGGGAACCAGTTGGTTCCCGTTTTGCGTTAAAGCACGCTAATTGTTAGTTTGTCAGCGCCTCGTTCAAGACGTTGCGCGCCTCATTCAGCGCGTCGTCACTAGCGGGGAAGTAGCCAACCTCTTCAATATGATCATTGACGCGGTTCAAGAAGAACTGTACAAACCGGCCCACATCCGGCTTGTCGCGCATTACGTTTGCATCGGAGTAAATATACAGTGGGCGTGCCAATGGATAGCTGCCATCTTCTGCGGTCAGGCGGGTTGGCGTCACACCGTTTATATCGATCACCCGTAGCGCGTCTCGATTCTCCAAGTAGTAAGCATAGCCAAAAAAGCTAATGGCATAAGGGCTGGCTTTCAACGCTGCCACGAGCACATCGTCGTCTTCTGAAAGCTGCAAATTGCTAGACGCGAGCATGCGCTGGTCATCTTTATCAAAAACATTTTCAACAAAGAAATCAAACGTACCGCTTGAACGCCCCGGTGAAAAGCGAATAATCGGCTCTGCTGGCCAGTCTGGATTCACATCTGCCCACGTTTCTGCATCGCCATAAATGAGCGCCAATTCTTCTAATGTGACATCATCTACAAAGGTATTGGCCTTACTTACAGTGATGACGAGTGCGTCTGTGCCCACCAGAAACGCTAGCGGGCTGCGCCCTAACGCCGCGCAAGACTGCAACTCACCAGCTTTGATTTCGCGGCTGGCGTTGGCAATGTCTGTTTCAGCCGAGTCACAAAACATTTTGAAGCCACCGCCAGATCCCACCGAATCAATCGCGATTTTGCCACCGTACCCACTGCTCTGATAGGCACGCGCCATGTGCACGGCTAAGGGAAACACCGTCGAGCTACCCGCCATAATGATGGTGTTTGCCGGATCATTGGCAACATCAGTCACCTGCACCGGGCCAGAGATACCGTCTTCATTGCGGATAGTGGCAGGATTTGGTGAGGCTTGCCAGCCACATGCCGTACTTGCCAACAGCAGCACACACCAGAAAAAAAGGCTAAGCGTACGCATCTTTACTTGAAGGGCATCGGGTACAACACCCCGCCATCCCTAAACAGCGCATTCAAGCTACGGGGCAAATTGAGATCAGTCGCAATGCCAACGTTACTGTCATAAATGTCGGCATAGTTGCCCACCTGCCGAATCACCTGATAACAGAAGTCATCAGCTAAGCCGAGCTTCTTCCCCAAGCCCGGCTCAGTACCGAGCAAGCGTTTGATTTGAATGTCTTCAGACGCACGCAAGTCTTCAACGTTGTCTTTGTTGACGCCTAAATATTCTGCATTCAGCGTGCATTGCACGGTCCATTCCACCACGTCACGCCAGTTGTCATCGCCATGGCGCACAACTGGGCCTAATGGCTCCCGACTAATATCTTCAGGCAAAATGCGATGCGCCGCCGGGTCTTCAAGTAAGAGCTGTTGCCCAATCAGCGCTGACTTGTCAGCCGTGAAGCCGTCACAAACACCTGACTGATAGTCTTCACGCATTAGCTCTGAGTCTGTATACGGCAAGATCCGAACTTCAATGTTCTTGTTGTCAAAGAACACCTGCGCGTTATCAGCGGAGGTGGTGCCTTCCGTCACACAAATAGAGCGGGTTTCCATTTCATCTAGCCGCCGGATACCGGAGCTGTTATTGACCAGCATCCCTTGGCCGTCATAGAAAATGGTGGTGGTGAAGTCTAAGCCAAGCTCGGTGTCACGCGTTAGCGTCAATGTGGTGTTACGGATGAGCACATCCACTTCGCCAGACTGCAATGCCACAAAGCGGCTGCGTCCGGTTTGCGGTAAAAAGTCGACTTTGGTTGCGCCACGTTCGCCTAGCGTTGCGGCACCAACCGCGCGGCAGAAGTCAATGTCAAAGCCATTGAAGCCACCGCGCCCCGGTGAAAGCAAGCCAAAGCCCGGGACGTTCGCATTGACACCGCATGTCAGGCGCCCGCGCTCTTGGATCACTTGCAGGGTTTTATCACCCACGTGATACAACACCGGTTGTTTTTCAACCAGCGGTTCTAAAAACTCACCACTTTTGAAGTCAGAGTTAATGCGGTTGAACTGCGCCAGCACTTGGTCGTATTCAGCTTCCAAGCGGTTATATTGCGCTTGCAGGTCTTGAAACTGTGAAGCTGGCACCGTGGCATCATCATTGACGCCGCAAGCCGCCAGTGCCAGGCTCAACAAGAGCAGGGTCAAAATACCCGCTGCTTTCTTTGTTATTCGCGTTCTCATGTTGTTGTATTTACCTCTACGATGCTGTTCACAACAAGCGTGTGTTCAGCGTGATCATGGTCGTGATCAGCGCCAATTAGGCGGTCCATCACAAAGTGGCGGTCGGTCACAATCAGGTTGATAGAGTCTGCGAGGTGTGGGTTCCGCGTTAGCAACCCACTCACCACGTTATGTGAAATCACCATCATGTCTGTGTCTTGGGTGACCACAGCCCGCAGTGGGCTAACCGGTGTGCCAAACAGACCATCCTCACCAAAGAAGCTACCTTTGCTTAGCACGTCAATGCGATGTAGTTCGCCGTCTGCGTCTGGCGCAAAGATCTCAACTTCGCCGTCCAAAATGACGTAAAACCCGTGTTCACGCACACCTAGGTCAATGGCAATGTCGTTTGCTGCGTAGTTGTACAGCGTGCTGGCTTTGCCAAGCTTGCTCATGTTGCGCGCATCTAACGCGCTAAAGAGCGCCAATGGCCGCAGCATGTTGGTGAGGTCTTCGGTTGTGATCTCGCCTTCTTTGCTGACTGTTGGGCCGTCGTAATGGAATAAGTCGTAAGCGGGGCTTGGGAATGGCACGTCATGCCGTTTCGCGGCGTACCAAATACGCGTCATAAAGCGATTGTGGATTTCAGGCTTGTTTTGAAAGTCGCCGATCCAGTAGCGGCACTCATAGCCCATGAGTGGGTCATCAATGCGCGTAACGGCAACCGTGGGTACAGGGTCTGACAGAATGCCGGGCGTTTCTAGCATGGTTTCCATCAGCATCGCTTTTACTTTGTTTGGTGGATTGACGTACGCCACATCAATCGACTGTGTCACCCGCGTAATGGGGTCAGGCCGGTGGTGATTTTCAATGCTCTCACCCGCAATCAGGCCGTTCGGAATAATGACCAAGTCACCATTGCGCGTTTTGATGCTGGTATAGCGCCAGTTGACGCTGACCACTTGGCCTTCTAAGTCGCCGATGTGAATCCATTCGCCGGGTTTGAACGGGCGACCAATAATCAGCAGCAGCCCAGAGACAAGGTTACTAAGCGTATCTTGCAGCGCAAACGCAATCACCACAGAGCC
>JAHDBW010000132.1:0-3353 GCA_020630175.1 Anaerolineales bacterium | reverse complement strand
GCGGAATGTTGTCGATGAAGTCGTCTTCACTGTCTTCTGTTTTTGCAGTGATCATGCGTGACAGTCTAAAGACAGCCACAATCACCAACGCCCAAAAGACCGTCGCGACTAGGCGCATGCCTAAGCTGAGGCTTTCTAGCTGCACAACGTTGCGCAGCACAAAGAACAACGCAAAGAACGGCAAAATGACATCCCGAACAAATGCAAACAGTGGGCTTAAGAAATGTTCGCGACGCTCCAGCCGTTCGGTCACTTCGTTCAACAGAACAATAAGCACCGGCACTAATAGAATCGTAGCGATGCCCCACAAGAAAGCGGGAGACAAGAGTAAGTCGTTCATTTCCCGGTGCCTCCGTCACGTGTAGTGCGGCTAAGCGGCCCCGTTTCACGCTTGAGTGCGCCGGTGTCACCGGTAGATTCCAATATCAGTTCGTGCACAGTAATTGCCGGTGCCCCAGCGACCAAGATTGGATCATGCGCCGTAAAGCCAAATTGGGTTTCAACACGCAGTTTCACATCATCAGTGACCAGCACCGTATTTGGCGCAGCGGCAATATGAATGCGATTGGCCGTGTTGACTGGCTCGCCCCACACTTCATAGCCAAGGTGTTCATTTCCTAACAATGCGGCATGAACTGACCCGGCACTTACGCCAATTTGTAATGAGAGGTTCAAGTCATATTGCGCAACAATGCCCATAAAGCTCTTGATGGCTTCTTTTGAAAAGCTCACCGCGCGCTTGCTATGGTCTAAGCGTGCAGTCCGCAACCCACAGGCTGCGGTGTACGTTTCACCATACGTTTTGACGCGGTCCATTTCAAACGTGGCTGCAATCTCATCGAACTTGGTATAGATGGTGTCTAGCAAAGCAGACTGCTCATAAGGCGTGCGTTTGTTGCTCAAGGCTGAGAAGCCGTGCAAATGAATAAACACCAACGACACTTGCTGGAAGCTGTCGGCGATGGGCTCCCCAGCTTTGAACCGTTCTACCAAGTTATCTGGCAAAACGCGGTTCAAGAGCGCGTCTTCTGCTTCGGCTTGGGTTTCAATCACGGCACGTTGTTCACGTAAGTTGGTGAACATATTCTGGAAGCTTTCGCCAAGCTCGCCAATTTCATCACTACGCGTCACGTCAATTTTTGCCGTTTCATCACCGCGATTGATCGCTTTCACGCTTTCGTTCAGCACTTCAATTGGCCGTAAGAACCCGCGTGCCAGCAAGAGCGCCGCAAAGGCAACCATCATGATGAGGCTAACTGTCCACAGCAGCAGCCGACGTTGCATGTCTGTAATTGCGCGGAAGGCTTCGTCTTGTTCAATTTCGGCCAAAATCGCCCAGTCTAGACCGTCGATCTCTAAGCGTTCAAAAGAACTCAGCACCGGCACGCTATGGTAACTGCTAGAAAGAATGGTGTCTGGCACGCTAGAAAAAGCCTGATCAACAGCCTCTGACACCACCGGCAATTGCATTACCGTTGTGCCAAAGGAATCGATATTGTCTAGCTGTAAATCTGAAGCGCCATTGCTACGTAACACCGCAGACAATTCAGCTGGATTTTCAATGTAACGGCGTGACACGGAGCGCATTAGGCCATCACTGCCAACTAAGAAGGTCTCGCCCGTTTCACCCAGCCCGTCTGTGGCCCAGCCTGCGCCACCTGTCATTACGCTATTGATTTCATCAACGGGCAATTGCAGCGCCAAAATGCCAATGGCAGTATTGCCATCAAAAATCGGTGCCCCAACAAACGCCGCCGGTGCACCGTAAGACGGTTCGTAACTGCGGAAGTCCACCACAACCACTTTGTCACGCTCTGGCTGTGCGCGAATTTGCGACGCTAGAATGCCTAACCCGCTTTCACTATATGGGCCTTCGGTCAGGCTAGTGGCATAGTCCACTTCTTTGAAAACGCTATAAACGATGTTGCCGCTTTCCAAATCAATCAGGAAAATATCGTAATACCCAAACTCATACAGTAAGTTACGAAAAATAGGATGGTAAAACTCGTGGAAACGGCTATAGGTTGTGGTGTCTGACGTGGAAAGAACTAACTCATCTTTTTGGCCAACGGGGAATTGATTGTTGACCATGTAATGGTATTGAAAATAATTTGCGACCTGTCGCTGAGAGATGAACCGAATGAGCAAATTGCCTTGCGCATTTCCCACAGACAATCGCGGTAGGAACGCATCTGCGTAGTAGGTTTCGATAGCATCATACTCTTCTGGTGTGAGCGTCCGCTCTAACGCCTCACCATAGCCAACGCGAAAGGATTGCATTGCATTCACAACCATGCGGTCTTCAGCTAGCGTTCGCGTTTGCGCAAAAATACGGTCAAAGTACGTTTCGATCTGATACGCACGCGACGAACGTATTGATAGCAATTGGCTTTCTATCGCGTGATCTAGCGCATTGCGCCCAGTTTGCCACCCTAAGAAGCCAATAATAAGACTTGAAATCAAGCTTACCGCCAGCATCATTAATAGCAGGCGCGACTTGATCGTCAGACTATTGTTTAGTCTATTCATTTATATCCCTCTCTCTTTCTCTACTTAACCTATGTTCCGGTAAAACATTGATAGGTAAGTGCGAGGTATTTTATTTTGGAAGTGAAGTTTACTGCGGATGAAGTCGTAATGAATTATAGTGAGGCTAGATTATGGTTGTTTTTAAGTACTAAAAGTTGTGTCAGCAACTAGCTAACAAACAGAGATTGTGACCAGACCGTGAATTACACAACCAGAAAATAGCTGTCACGAGAGCAAAGAAGCACACCGAAAGTGCGGTTCAACTGGCAGAAATCTCGACTGAATTCACATAAAACATTGCATATTTTTTACGACACAACCTGCATAGTTGTATACTGTTTTTATAAGTGTAATTGTCACTTTATACATGTAAATACCCGCCTAGCGACCTAAACATTACGACACATCGCCCTATGGAATTCAACTCTATTCTCACCACATATCTACCGCTTTATGCTGTGCCGGCCTTTGTGGGCTGGGGCCTAATTTTTTGGTGGGGACGTGATCAGATTGAAGCGCAATTTGGCGACTTTTTGCTATTAGTCGCCCCATTTATTGTCTGGGCCGGCCTCACAACCATGTCGCCCAGCCCAGACCATCTCTTAGCCTTTCCGATTGAAGCGCTGCTGTTAGGCATCGCAGTGCCCATCTATCTATTTGGTCGCATCAAAATGAGCAGCGAATTCGACCAAACCATGCTATCGCCCATCTTAGTCTTAGACATTATGCTGACAGCCGTCATCATGTGGTGGTTACTGTAAACAAAAACGGGCACCCACGGTGCCCGTCATTCGCATCTAGCTAAACAGTTTCAAACGATCAGT
>JAHDBW010000483.1 GCA_020630175.1 Anaerolineales bacterium | reverse complement strand
TTTAGAATGCAAAATCTTCCCAGTCGCCATTGGCGTTTAGGGCTTCCATTTGACCAGCAGCATTCCATTGCAACATGCGCCCGGTTTTGACGATGAGTGCGGCGCGGGTGCGTGCGGTTTTCTCATCCGCAGCGGTGGCTTTGAGGCCCCACACCGTGTAGATCGCGCCGTTGACTCGGCTAATGGTGCGCTTGTCTTTGAAGCCTAGGGTCTGCGCAATTTGCGCATTGGTCAGGCCATTTGCAATCATCTCAGCGACAACTTTTTCATTAGGTTCCAATAGCGCCAGCGGATCATTAGCATCTTGCACGCGCACTTCGTTGACGCGTATTTCAATATCGGGATCGATGAAGCTGCGCCCAGAGACGGCATCGCGCAGCAGCGGCAGCAGCAGTTCTGGCAACAAATAATTTGATTTCCGCACGTACGCGTAGTGGCTCAAAATTCCAGCGTGCCGAAAATCACGAAAGTAACGGTCATCATCTTGGATCGAGTTGAACACCACCGGTTGGCGGGGCCGCTCGCGCCGAATGGCAACGGCGGTTTGTATGCCGTTCTGCTCAGTTTCCAACTGCACATCCATCAGAATGACATCAGGCTGCCCGTCTAAGGCCAGGGTAACTGCGGTTTCGCCGGTGGCACAATCGCCAATCACATTGACGTCTGGCAGCTTAGCAAAGCCGGTTTTTAGCGCGGAGCGGAGGCGGTTGTTATCTTCAACAATTAGCAGGTTCATTTTGGTTTTATCACGTAATACAGCGGCGTCTTTGATATTTTGGCTAGACTTACCCCGTAGCGCTGGGAAGCCGGCAACTTCGGTAATTTCTCGCTCTCTCAGTCTCTCTCGCGGAGAGAGACGCGCGTTCACATTTCAAGACTGGGTGTATTCTAGTCTGTCTATATCGCCGCTTAATGTGCTGTCTTCATCATGCAGCGTGGATGACGTTTGGTCAAGCACTCAGGTGCTTCACAGCACGGACTCAAGCGGTGGGACGTGCGGCGGACAATCTTTACGATGGGGGTATGAATACGTTTCTCAAAAAGTCTCTGCGTTGGCGCAAGCGGATTGTTGTCAACCTTGCGCCCTTCTTTATTGAAAAGGTCGGTCATCTGTATGCCACGCGGCACTTCCCGTGGACGTTGGCCGATCTCCACGCCATGACGCCTAATTCACTTGGGCAACTGACGGCAATGCACTTAGACAAGCTGTCTTTCACGTTACTCACCCATCATGAAACGCATGATTTTATCCATACGCTTGTGGGGTATAACAACACGCCCACTGGCGAAATTCGCTTGCAGGCGTTTATGTTTGGCAACGGTGGCGGCTCGTTATTTGGGCGGATTTTG
Source organism: Anaerolineales bacterium (assembly GCA_020630175.1). Classification (GTDB taxonomy): domain Bacteria; phylum Chloroflexota; class Anaerolineae; order Anaerolineales; family UBA6668; genus JAHDIM01. Next base: position 162 of record JAHDBW010000483.1, on the reverse strand, counting down.
TTTATTCCGGTGGCCTTGTTTTTGCCAGAGATGTGGCCAAAATTCAAAATCGACATCCGCGCCGGGCTAAACGCACGCCTGATGACACCTGAACGAATGACCAGCTTAGCGCCCTTAGACATCGAAGATGCGCGACACTATTTGAATATTGTGCCGATTTAG
>JAHDBW010000012.1 GCA_020630175.1 Anaerolineales bacterium | reverse complement strand
TTTGGCGTTTTCTTCTTCACAGAAATATTCAACAACACACTCCCCTCCTTGCAGGAGGGGCTGGGGGAGGTAGAGATCACAGTCATACTCAAGACATTAGACGAACAAACTTAAGTCCTTACTATAAAAAAAGCGCGACCAGTCTTCAACATAGTCGCGCTTTTTGTTATTACAGAGTTACAAGGTTTACTGTTTAGTCAAAAACAATAACAGATCGCAGCGTTTCACCACGTTTCATTGCATCGAACGCATCGTTGGTTTCTTCAAGAGAAATCTTGCGGCTAACAATGCGGTCAAGGTCTAACGTGCCTTGCTTATACCATGCGGCCAACGTTGGGAAATCCCGCGCAGGGATACAGTTACCGTACCAAGAGACCGTCAGGCTGCCACCCAAGTCAAAGAACTGTTGAATATCAATATCCAAACGTGGTCCCGGCCCCGGCACGCCAATTAAGACGCAGTTTCCGGCCAAGTCACGGCAGAACAGCGCTTGCTCTAGCGTTTCCGCAATCCCAACCGCTTCAAAGGAGTGATTGACACCATGGCCATCAGTCAGCCGCTTGATTTCAGCGACCACATCATCAACCTCATTAGAGTTGACGGTATGCGTTGCGCCAAAGTCTTTGGCCCACTCCAGCTTCTTATTGTCGATATCAACCGCAATAATGGTGGTTGCACCAGCAATCTTTGCGCCTTGAATCACGCTATCGCCAACCCCACCACAGCCAAACACGGCAACGCTGTCACCAGTTTGCACTTCAGCCGAGTAAAGCGCCGCGCCCACACCAGTCATTACCCCACAGCCAATCAATGACATTGGCTCAGCTGGCAACGATGGATCGTATTTTACGCACTGCACTTCATGCACCAGCGTGTGGGAGCAGAACGTGCCAATGCCCAACGCCGCGTTGAGTTGACCGCCATCCATGTCACGCATTTTGCCTTCAGCATTGTGACTGTTCGCGCACACATTGTGCTTCCCTTTGACACAGAAGCGACACTCGCCACAAGGGGCGCGCCAGTTCAACATCACATGGTCACCAACAGCCACGCGGGTCACACGGCTGCCAACTTCTTCGACAACCCCAGCCCCTTCATGCCCTAGCAAAAACGGAAATCCATCCGTGCCATAGGTGCCTGTTTTCAAGCCTAAATCGGTATGGCAAACGCCAGACGCCAAAATCTTAACGACAACATCGTTCTCGCCCGGATCATCTAAGGTGAAGTCTTCAAAAACAACTGGCTCACCCGGAACACGCGCAATTGCGCCTCTTGCGGTTCGTGACATAGTGGTCTCCTCTATTTGGTTACGAAGTATTTTGTTGGTAGTGTGGCTACCTTAGGAACAAAGCAGTGCTTTGCAATACTCCTATGCTAGACGATGAATAGCCAGCAAATCAAGCAACACAGAGTAACCGGTTTCTATACGCCCGGCACCAGCCCCAATCAAGGTCACGTCACCCATTACTTCCGTGGTGTAGGTAATAGCGTTGGTCGCGCCCATTACGCTGGCCAAGGGATGGCTGAGTGAGATGCGCATCGGTTGCACTGCCGCCTTCAGTCCGTCTGCGGTCGTTTCTAAGGAACCGATCAATTTCCAGCGTTCACCTGCGGCCGCCGCTGCAGCAATATCCGCGCTGCTAATGTTGGTAATGCCGTTGGTATCTACATCAGCCGGGCCAATGCCTGCATTGAGCAGCATGTTTGCGAGGATCACAACTTTCCCAGCCGCATCATGTCCTTCTACATCACCCGCTGGATCAGCTTCGGCATACCCAAGCTCTTGCGCTTTGGCGAGGGCATCGGCATAGCTCATGCCGTCTTCCATTTGGGTCAGGATGTAATTCGTGGTGCCATTGAGGATGCCGCGCACTTGCGTAACGCCCGCCGCCTTCATTTGCTCTAAGCCAAGTGCCAGCGCTGGCGTGCCGCTCATCACAGAGCCTTCTGCTTGCAGCAGCACATTGTTTTGCTTCGCAATTGCAGCCAATTCAGCAAAATGCAAGGCAACTGGGCCTTTATTGGCCGTGCTCACATGCCAACCTTTTTGTAAGGCTTGGCGAATGTAGCCCGTAGCTGGTTCACCAGTCTCTAGATTGGTGTAACTTGTTTCAACGAGGATGTCGGCTTCAGCGTTGGCGATGGTTTCTTCTACGCTCCAGCCGGTTGCATCACCGGCGAGTGTGCTGAGTGAGGTACCTGACTGAACAGCTTCAAGTAAAACAGCCGCATCAAGACCGGCACTCGCGTAAACGCTGCCGCGTGAACGGGTGCAAACCCCAACAATTTGAAAGGCACAACCAAAGTCAGCTGCTAATGCAGCGCTGCGGTCAAGTAGTAATTGCGCTAGGCCTTGGCCAACGTTGCCAAACCCAACAAGAATAAGACGATGTGTTTTCATATGATCTCCAATTTTTGTTAAATCATAACAGGCAAATAGCGATCGCTAAGGTATGATCTACAGCGTGGATATTGTATTAATTCTAGTCGCCGACGATGCTGATGATGCCGTCTATGCGTTATTCGAAACGCAGTTTGCCGGTGAAAGCTGGGCACCCTTGGTGTTACCCATCAGCGACGTCAACATTGAAAAAATAAAGCGCGTGGCAGCAGTTGTTGCACACGCGCAAGATTGGGCAGCCGACCCCCGCCCCGAATTACAAGCAATTCGCGACGTTTATGGCGGCTACAAAAGAATATTAGCGTTATTACCAAAGCCGCCAGAAACCTATCCGGCAGAAACACAAGCACTTTGGAATGCTGCGCTAGGCTATGGATTTAGTTTTTCTGAAGCCCGCAAGATTATTCTAAATATCATCGCGGGGCGCATCTAGGATGCGTATGACGTTAGTGGCCGCGTTCAAACTGTCACAGCGCCACTAACGCACTTTTCGGTCTCTACAGACTACGCCACTGGCGGTGGCCCATCTGACTTTTGATCGGCCGGGATCCAGTCATCTGGCATCGCTTGTTGCTCTGCTTCAAAGAGGAATTTTTCCATTTCCTTCATTAGAAGCTGCGTTGAGCGTGGATCGGCCATATTCAAGCCGTAGTGATTGATAATCACGACTGACTGTTGACGCCATTCTTTCCAAGCTTCTGCAGAAACAGAGTTGTAGACACGTTCACCTAACTCACCACGAAACGGTGGTTTGTTAAGGCCTGGCAATTCTCGGCCTAACCGAGCACATTTTACTAATCGTTGTTCCATTTTATTTTTCCCAAACTATACGTACGCAATAGCCTAACCATAAGCCACGCGTATTAAATTTATATTTACGCCAATTCTAACGTCAATTTCAAATATGGACTTATATTTCATCAGACACGGGCAATCTGCAAACAATGTGTTGTGGGGAGCTGAAGATTACAAACGCGCCCGCGTGGCAGATCCCAAACTTACTGCCATTGGCGAACAACAAGCCCAAGCCTGTGCCGCTTACTTAGCCGCACATGGCGATACGTCCTATAAAGACGCGTGGGATCCGCAAAACGCCAGTGGATTTAAGTTCACACACATTTATTGCAGTTTGATGGAACGCGCCGTACAAACGGCAGATCCCATTGCAGCCGCATACGATCTGCCATTGATGGGCTGGGAAGAGGCACATGAATATGGCGGGCTTTTTGCGTTTGATCCCGTCTCCAAAACAGAAGTAGGCGTGGCAGGCCTGAGTAAAGCCGACTTTGCCAGTGCTTACCCACGGCTTAACTACCCGGCATCATCTAACGCAGCCGGTTGGTGGAACTACAGGGACAAAGAGCCCCTAGACCAATCGTATGCACGCAGCCAGCTATTTATGCAGCAACTGCTAGAAAAACACGGCGACACAAACGATCAAGTTGTTGTGGTGAGCCATGCTGGATTTATCAACTATGCGCTTGAAGCCACATTTGGGACAAAAATTCTAGGTACGCAAAGTTGGATGCTGCTCAATAACACATCACTCACTCGCTTGCACTTCAACGACTCGTTTAAGTCTGTTTTCTATCTAAATCGTATTTCGCACCTCTCAACAGCCCTGATTACAAGCTAAACAGCGCAGACTCCACTCAAAAGACGCAGCGAGCCTATTAAATTTTGGTTAGCTGCGTCTTTTTTACGCCCCGCCTGCAATATTTATTACACAAAATATCCGTATCGATATTTTTTCTGCAACCCAATCGCACAAAACCCACTACCCAAGCTATGCAAACGCAATACCTGCAATTTATATTTCAGTAAAAAATATATGCGCAAACAATTATTACAAATCACAATGTATTATTAAGGCAATTCAAACGCAATCACAACAATTTCTCAATATTGTGACTAGTAAACGGTAATAAGTATGCATTTAGTTAGTATTCAGAGTTTGAACAAAATTTATTCGGCAATTTACCTCGTTGGTGGCGCTATTCTTGTCGCACTTGCCGCAGTCGTATCTCCAGCAAACTCATATGGTATTCCTGTTGCTGGCCGCAATGTGTCACTCCCGCCAGCTGCACCTGAAATTGTTGCCGTTGAAGTTGACGCGCCTGAACTTGTTGCCCCACCAGTTGAATCCAAATTTGACGCCTTCTACGCTGACCTGCCTTTCACGAATACAGACGAAATTATTGCCGTTTATTCAGATGATGGCATTGCGCTAGATGTCTTTCAGCAACCAGCCAACACGCCAGGTTACATCGAACCAAGACTAGGCACCGCCACTGAATTTGAATACGCCAGCCGCTTCAATAACATTGGTATCTTGGCGCACAATTACCTCTCAGGCTACGACTTCTTCCAATTAGAACACGGCTCAGTCGTAACCGTTGTTTATGGCAACGGCAAAACAGCAAAGTATGAAGTCACCACAATCAAGCAGTATCAAGCGCTTTCACCAGACAGCCTCTACAGCGACTTCATTGACTTGTACAGCGGCAAACAGCTGACATCAAGCCAACTCTTTGCTGAAGTGTATACAGGCGACCATCACCTCACCTTACAAACTTGCATCGCGCAAGGTAACGAAGACTCTTGGGGCCGGCACTTTGTGATTGCCACGCCACTCAACTAAACTTATTGATTTTTCTAACTTTTTTAGAAAAGTAATTGGGCGAAAAGCTCCGTCTGGGTAAAGGCGGGGCTTTTTTATTTGGGTGATACACTAGCCATATGAATACAAACGCCCTAACAGGAAAAACCGCACTCGTGACTGGTGGTGCGCATCGCCTTGGCAAAGCCATCGCAACAGCGCTGGCACAGGCCGGTGCCGACCTTATTATTCATTACGGCAGTTCAGCAGACGCCGCTCAACGCACCATCGCAGAACTCCAAGCAGCCGGACACACCGCACGTGCACTACAAGCCAATCTGCGCGATCCAGACGCCATTGCGCAGCTTTTCACAAGCATTGATCAGCTAGACATCTTAGTCAATTCCGCTGGCGTATTTTTTCAAGTCCCCTTTGAAGATTTATCACTGGACCAGTGGCAAACGGCACTAGATGTCAACCTGACCGCCCCACTGCTGCTCACCCAACATGCCGCAAAAAAAATGGGCGCGACCGGCACGATTGTCAACATTAGCGACATCGGCGGCAGCAAGAACTGGATCCACCACCCTAGTCAGTCCATTACAAAATCAGCGCTCAATAAGCTCACCCAAGTGGCAGCGCGCGCCCTAGCGCCAAGAATTCGCGTCAATGCAGTTGCGCCGGGCCTAGCCCTCAAGCCAGATGACTGGAGCGAAGCCCGCTGGCAGGCGCTTGGCAGCAAAATGCCGCTCGAACAGCCCGGCACAGCCAAGCACATCGTCGATACGGTTCTATTCCTCGTTCAGCATCCGTACATTACCGGTGAACTCATTCATGTTGATGGCGGTGATCACCTTCGTTAATTGGCAATAATCGAGTAAAATAATGGTTCGCACTTCTGTATTTTTATAAATATGGAAAATAGTCACTTAAACGCTTCAAAAAGATTGCATAAGTTGCTATAATTGCAAAGTTGTCTATTCAACAAAAAATATAAACAAAACGAGAGTAGTTTTAGGAGATCCAATTACATGCAGAAGCGAGGCTCTGTAGTCAAATTATCACGCCGTTTAGGTATTCCATTGACGCGTAAAGCAGCAAAAGTCATGGAAAACCGTCCGCATCCACCGGGACAACATGGCCCTGGCCAAATGTTCCGCCGCAATAAGATGTCGGATTACAAGGTACAACTCCTTGAAAAACAACGCTTGCGTGCACAATACAACATTCACGAACGCCAACTTCGCAATTACTACCGCATGGCATCACGCCAAGTTGGTAATACGGCTGAAGCATTGGTACAACTGCTAGAACAACGTTTGGACGCAGCCGTATTCCGTGGTGGCCTAGCCCCAACGATTTATGCAGCCCGCCAAATCGTTTCGCACAAGCACCTTTTGGTAAACGGCAACTCAGTCAACATTCCTTCATACCAATTGAAAGAAGGTGATGTGATCTCTGTTCGCCAAAAAAGCAGCAAAATGGATATGTTCGGCGCAGCCATTGACGGCGCTAACCCACCTGCATATCTACAACTTTCACCTGAGAACCTCTCTGTCACCCTCAAGTACCTTCCAGTACGTGAAGAAGTGCCAATTGTATGTGAAGTTTCTCGCGTGGTGGAATACTACTCACGCTAGTAGTAGAACTTACTCTCGTCTCAACAAAAAGACGCTGGCAAGCCAGCGTCTTTTTTGTTTAATTGGTAATGCTAAATTGCACTGGTCCTTATTCAGAGTTACCGGTTATCTTCGCCACGGACAAGGCGGACAAGCGCGGAAAATAGCCCATAAGCAATATATGCACTGCTGTAGAGACTTTGATTTGTGGAATCTAAATTGAGACCTCTGCGCTTTCAGGGTAACCCCGGTTAAATAAAACAGGCCCCGAATGGGGCCTGTCTCAATATACTCTGTTATCGAGCTAGCTAAGACTTTGCTTTGCTTTTCGATTTCGTTTTAGCAGCGCCGTTCAATGGTGCGGTGCCAGATGTTTTCTGCGTGTAGTAGTAAGTGTATCCATAAGGATCCTCACCCTGACCGTCATAGCGGTTGATGGTGACACCCAAAATACGCGCTCCAACCGTGCGCAGATTTTCAATTGCGCGTTGAACCATACGGCGGCGTGTCTTTTCATGATCAATCACAAATAAGACCCCGTCAACTTGGCGGCTCAAGAGCACTGCGTCAGTTACAGCAATCACCGGCGGTGTATCAATAATAACGCTATCAAACTTGCGGGCGGCCGCGCGTAAGAATTGATCCATTTGGATGCTACCTAGCAATTCAGATGGGTTCGGCGGCAATTCACCACTCGTCAAGATTGATAGCCCCGGCTGATCGACGACTTGGCAATACTTGTCTAGCAAGAGCTCAAACGAAGAAGAACCAGCCAGTTCAGTTGTTTCACCAGGGAATGATGGACGCAGTTCATGCTTCCATTCGACCAACAGCTCAGTCAAGCCGTCATCTTGGCGCAAGTCAAACATTTCGTGCATCACTGGGCGGCGCAAGTCGCCATCAACTAGCAACACTTTCATACCAGCTTGAGCAAGCAATACAGCCAGGTTTGAAGACGTTAGCGACTTCCCTTCTGACGGACCAGCACTGGTCACCAAAATTAGATTTTGTGACGATGTCAGCGCTGAAAATTGGATTTGCGTCCGTAGGGAGCGATACGCTTCTGTTGCTGGATTTTGCGGGTCGGTAAGCGCCACAAGTTTACGCTCATCAGTTGCATCGCCTTTGATTGGCGCAACCAGTGCCATCACCGGAACACCAACCAAGCGTTTTGCTTCTTCCGGCGAGCGGATGCTGTCATCCAAATATTCAAGGAAGAATGCCGCAGCACCAGCTAACAACAAGCCGATGACAGCACCAAGCACAACATTGTTGCGGGTGCGCGGGCTGATTGGCGCAATTGGCTCAGGAGCTGGCTCTACAACTTCTAGGTAGTTGCTATTGCCGCCACCTTGGGCATTGATCAAGCCTGTATAAATAACTTGCCATTGTGAAATTTGGCTGCTCAACACTTGTTTGCGCTGTTCAGCTTCTTGCAACTCACGGGCACTTGTCGCTTCAGAGATTTCGATATCAAGCTCACGAATTGCAATCCGCGCATCATTGATCTTTGCTTCGACGTCTGGCAATTCTTGTTCAATAAAGTCTAATTGCGCTTGGACCTGTGCACTCGGGTTTGTTGGGCTTTGCAGAATCAACTGCCGCGCCAACTCATCGGCAATCGCCTGCGCCCGTTTCGGGTTAGCGTCTACCACCGCAATTTCAATCAATTGCGTCCCTTCAACTGGTCCAGCAGAAACAGAATTTCGAAGTGAGCCCCAATCAAACGGTAATTTCAGTTGATCGACAGTTGCACTCAGAATTGGTTCCCGGCTTACCAATTGAATATAAGTTTGTGCCAGCTGTTGGCTGGTATAAATACTCACCGCTTCAGGCGCGGTATCTTGCAAGACTTGCCCCACAATTAGCGTAGTGCTAGTGCGATAAAGCGGCGTTTGCAGCATGCTAGCAATAAAACTAGAGCCCGCAGCAAGCACTACCGCAAGCACCATTAGCCACAGCCATTTTCGTAAGACACGAATATAATTCAGTAATTCCACAGATTTAGTCCATAAATTCTGCTCGCATTACACAAAATGTAAGCAAGCGTGATTTTTTGATTGTAACAGAAATTTACCCAAGATTTGCAGTTCTCGAGTAATTCAAACCTAGCTCATACTTAATACAGTCTGGTGCACTAGCGCAGTAGTTTTGACAACGCCAATCACAACTTTTCTGACAGTATTAGTACGCCCCTTTGCCAAACAAGACAACTGGGATTGTGTTTAGCAAAATCGAAATATCTTGCCAAATGCTGTAATTGCGAATATAGAACATATCCAGACGTACGCGATCGTCATACGTCAGATCAGAACGCCCAGACACTTGCCACAACCCGGTTAGCCCAGGTCGAACGGTTTGTAAATTCAAGGCCCAGCGGCCGTATTTCTCCAACTCTGCCGGAGAAATCATGCGCGGCCCCACTAAGCTCATTTGACCCAGCAAAACATTGAACAGTTGCGGCAACTCGTCAATGCTGTATTTGCGTAACGCATCGCCAAAGGTTGTGATGCGCGGATCATTTTTCAGCTTGTGATTGGCCGCCAATTCAGCTTGCAACTCTGGATGTTGCGCGAGTATTTCATCGCCATTGACATGCATGGTGCGGATTTTGAACGCATCAAATTCCTTACCATTCAGCCCAACCACCCGGCGTCGATAGATCACCGGCCCTTTGGAGTCCAGCTTTACAACAATCGCCAAAATCAACAATAGCGGGCTTAGCACCAGCAACACCGTTGCAGCCACGCTAACATCTAACAACGTTTTCATTAGCCGCTGCGGCGCGTTCAATCGTGTCCGATTGACGCCAATAAGCGGCACATGCGCAAACTCTTGAACTTGCAGCCCCGTTGTCAAAATCTCAAACAATCCAGAGGAAAGCCGTAAAGAGACCTGCGCAGAATTGCCATACTGTCGATACAGTTTCAAAATTGCATCACGGCGTAATGCGCTACTGGCAATGACAACTTCCATCAAGCCTTGTTGCTGCACCAAATCATCCAGATCTGACACAACGCCCAAAACCGGCTGCTCTGCCAGAGTTTGACCAACTTTGCTGGGATCATCGGTCAAAAAGCCGATCAGCTTCAGTCCCGATTCAGACCCTAACGCCAGTTGCTCTGCCAGCACGGCAGCTTCATCATTCGTCCCGATTAGCACGGTTGGCAAAGTCAGATGTCCACGCCGACGCAGCCGCGCGAGCCGGCTCCGCATTAGCACGCGCCCTAGCATCGCAAATAGCATGCTAAGTAAAACGGCTAACCCTAGCCAACCACGCGCAATCAGCAAGTTTTCTGAAAAGAACTGATACAGCGCAACTAAGGAAAGCACTGACAGACTTGAGTGAAAAATCGCAGAAAATTCACGTGCGCCGCGAAACAAACGCCGCCAAGTATACAATCGATAAATCCAAAATGCAGCGAGCAAAAGCACTGTTAACCCAACGGAAAACCACAGGTACAGCTCAGGCTGAATAAGCGCATCCGATTGAAAGAAAGCTGTTGCCGACGCAAACCGAAGCCAATAGGCCAACCCCATCGCAATTGCCAACATCAACACATCAACGCAAAAAACACCGATCATAAATCGGCTGCGCTGGGTTGTGATTGGGACTTGTGATTGGGTCATAATCAATTACGCGTTGGCTTCGATTACGTTACCGTAAACTGTCGCCAACGTCTCTGCAATGTTGATCCAGTCGTGGGCTTGACTTACATAGCCATAGCCGTTTGCTGCAATCGCATCACGTTCTGTTGGATTAGAAATCAATTGCAGTAAATTATCTGCAAATTCTTGGGCTGACTTAGAAATCAGCAGATGCTCACCAGACGTCACCCCCAAAGCTGAGGTTGCGCGGTCTGTTGCCACGACCGCCGTGCGTGATGCCATCGCCTCTAAAACTTTGAACTGGCTGCCAGCGCCGTACAAAATCGGGACAGCGGCCACTGTGGCCGACTGCAAATGCGGTCGTAAGTCATCTACAAAGCCAGTCACTTCGATATGGGCCGGATGCTCAGTTGCCAATGCCAGTATCTGCGGCGTTGGCGAACTCCCAACAATCTTGACCTTTATATCTGGGTTAGCCTGCCAGACCAAGGGCATCACGTCATTCACCAAATATAAAGCCGCCGTGACATTCGCGTGATAGCTCATCTTGCCCGACAACACAATGGTCTGAGGCAGTTTTTCTACGTTGAGCGTCTCGCCAAAATAATCAAGTGCCACCCCATTTGGGATGACGTCAATTTCAGCCCCGTTTGGTTGCAATTCGCGCAGCGCCTTTTTGTCAATTGGCGATGTTGTGATCACATGATCAAAGTCCGCAACAAGATTTGTTTCGCTATAGCGCGTGCGTGGCAATTCAAAGGCGGTAATCAGCTTCTTAGAGAGATTGCGGCTCTCCTTCGACGATTGTTGAAACAAATAGCTGATGCAGTCTACGCTATCCCACAAAACGGGAACGTGGCGCAGCTGACCGGCCTGCATGGTTTGCATCAATTGCTGCCCAAACTTGGCACCGCGCAAATGCTCTACGTGCACAATGTCGATGGGCTGCGCATCAATATGCGCTTTAATTGCCGCGAATAACGCGGTATTCCAGCTGTATGCAGACTGCAGCGGATGGCGGCTTGGTAGCACGCCAACCATATTCAACATGGCCTTGGCTTTGCTATGCGGCACCGCAATCACCTGCACGCCTGCTTTTTCTAAATCCGCCGCCGATTTTTCATCGGCTTCGCTTTCGGTCAGCGTTGCGAGAGACACTTGGTGCCCCAACGTCAGCATAGACTGGATCAAGTTATAAGAGCGCGTGCGGATTAGGCTTGGCGTATAAGGAATAACAAATAATATATTCATTTGCAGCCTCCCAATCGGTGCGAACGCATAGCGTTAGACACGACCGGTAACAAGGCGTCACCCACAATTAGGCAGTCATACGAAGTGCTTTCCATATTCAAATCTGCTTCAAACCTGCCCAGCGTGATTTTTCAATCATTGGGGTCAATAGCGACACAATTGCAAATGCAGCAAAGGGCAACAGAACCGCGTCTACCGGCAAGCGATAACGCACTAAGGCCCACGTCATAATATGTGCCAGCGTATAAATAAACGCAAATAACACTAGCAAAGATGCTTGCCAACGGTCAACTTTCTGGCGCGCTTTACCGCGTCCCCACATGAACAGCCCCAGCAACATAAACGGCAGCGCAATCCCTAAGGAGGCCATCCGAACGATATTACTAATCAGGCTAGATTGCGGCGAGTACCAAAACTGAAAATATGCTGGAATGCGCGTTAGACAAAGCATCAAATAGCGGCCGGGATTATCTGTGATAAATCCACTGCCCACTTCCCGCAAAGCCGAATCCAATTGTGCTTCATTCAAGTGCAGCAACTCTTGCGGAATTAGCTCTTGGTATGTAGGCATATCATCTGTAAAAATTGGCACAAAGCGGTATTCATGCACAGGATGATTACCCCAAAACAGCGCGTAGCCTGAGTTTGTATTTAGCAGAACAAGATGATCGAATTGCCCGTAGTTGAAGATTGTGACCGGAATAATAAAGGCCAACATGATCAGGCCACTGGCAAATAACCCCATAAATGGCTTGCGCATTGCGCTAATCAACGACTGATCACCACGTTGCAAATAGACCGTCAGCAAAATCCAAGCAAATAAGAACGGCGCAAATAGCAAAAAGACCTGACGCAGCAGTGCTGTAATGCCTAGCGAGACGCCAAACATCAGCCAATGTTGCCATTTGTTCTCACGCTCCCGATCAATCAATAACAGCGCATTGTCTAGCACCCATAGAATGCCAACAATATAAAACGACTCGGTCATTAGCGCGGCCGAGTAGTAAATAAAATAACCGTAAACTGCAACCCAAAGCGCCGCAACTAACGCCACCAAATTATTGAATACCCGTGACGCAATGCGATACACCAAGACTGGCATCAGAATTCCAATTGCCAACACTTGCACAATACGTGCAATCAAGGGCGCAACGCCGGTAATGGAATACAACACGTATAAAAAGCCCGTGTACAAGTAAGACCAGTGCGCAGTTGGCTCCCCAGCTGGTGTCACAGGCCACCACGCTTCTGCAAACGTAAAGCCATGTCCACCTAAAAGACGGGTTGCTAACGTGTGATACGAGATCTGATCATGAATACCGGGCAAGGGCAACACATCACTACCTAAGTAGACAGCAGCACCCAACCGCAGCAGCACCGAGATCAGCACAATGCCTAATAAGGCCGGAGCAGTCGATTTAACTTGCGCGTTCATATACTGCATCCCATTGTGGATAAATTACTTTCCAGTCGTACTGTTCTGAAACTGTTTTGCGACCGTTAGCGGCCAACCGTAAGGCGAGTTCATCATCAGATAATAAGCGCTGGATTGCGGTTGCAAACGCAGCGGGCGTATCGGCAATCAAAATATCTTCGCCATCGGTGTAGTTAATGCCTTCAGCACCAATCGTTGTAGACACAATCGGCACGCCACGCGCCCAAGCGGTTAGGATCTTGACCCGCATTCCCCCACCGGCGCGCAGCGGCACAACAAAGGCCCGCGCACGCTGCCAGAATGGTTCTGGGTCAATGACAAACCCAGCGGCATTTACACCGCTAACTTGAATATCCGCTGGTGGATTTTTTCCGACCACATCAAATACCGCACTTGGGACCGCTGTTTGTACATCCGGCCAAGCCGTATTGACAAACCAACTAACGCCATCGGCATTTGGCGGCCAATGCATGCCACCCATAAAGAAGACCGTCTCAGCAGTTGCCAAATTTGGAACCACCGTGACATCGTCCGAATCAATACAAATTGGAATTGTGGGGAAAGGCTGTGGTCGATTACCGTTTTGATAAAGACCCAGCATCGAGTCGCGGTCATCTGGCGTGAGCGCCACCACCTTGTCAAAAGAATTGCAGATCTGCGCCTCATAGCGCTTCATCAAGCCTTCTTCACGCTTGAATAGCAGCTTTACAGCGGGGTTTGCGCTGGCATCTGCCATGCGCTGCGGCACTAAGAACACGGCATTGTGCTTGTCGATAATCGTGCGGACAGACTGGCCCTGCTTTGCGGCCTGGCGCTGGACATACTGAGCGTATGGTGCCATCCACAGTTGGTCAGCATGAACCACATCATAAGCATGCTGCGCCAGATGCTGGTCTAACAGCTGATACATTTCGGCAACTGCATCACGCGTAATCAGCAGCGGGTCGCCAGAAACAACGCTACGCGCCAAGGCCTTAACCTCACGCACTTTAGACCGCGCCATTGTGGTCGTTAGCACTGCGTCTACATAGTGTTCTAAGTGCGCAATCGCTTCAGGCGTATCGCTATCGCGCACAAATGAAACTAGCGTGACATCATGCTGCTGTGCCAAATGCCGCAGCACATAATAGGCGCGCACTTTGGGGCCTGCATCTAATGGGTAAGGCAATACTTGCGTCAGAAATAAAATTCGCATTTTACATTTCTCCTAACGCCGCGATTAGCTTGCGATACTGACGCGTTTTGGTAGCCACATGTTCAGAACTAGAGCGCCGCACCATAGACGACACATTGCTAAGCAACAACCGCATCCATGACGAGCTGTAAAGCACGCCTTTATACAGCGTCGTTTTGAGCGCCCCCCGCCGTTTACGGAAGAATTTCACTTTATTGCGATACAGTTCAAGGAACATCTCATCGGCAACTTGGCCAGTGCTTTGGCCACCCAAGTGTGTAATAGTTGCCTGCGGACAGTACTCAATCGCATAGCCAGCCGCGCTAATTTTTTCACACAGATCTACTTCTTCAGAGTAAATAAAATAGGCTTCATCAAAGCCGCCTAATTCCCAAAAAAGCTTAGTCGGCATCAAAATGCACGCGCCCAACAGCACATCGACCGCTTGGGGGGCGTGCTGCGGCGCAAAAAATGCCGTTGGATATTCGCTTAGGCGTTTGAGTTTATCTAAATGGAACATGCGCCAAGCTTCACGAAAAAGCGTTGGAGCTGGCCAAGCGGAGACTTGTAAAGTCGCGTCTGGGTTTTCAGTACGCGGGCCAACTGCGCCTAACTGCTGGTGAGCCGTCAGGTAAGCATTGAGCGTATCAATTGCGCCTGCGTGCACCACCGTATCAGGATTGAGCAACAGCACATGCGGCATCTGGGCAAGCTCTGCCGCGCGATTATTGCCTTTCGCAAATCCCAGGTTTTCACGTGACGCAATCACATTGACATCAGGAAACTCGGCTTCAATCGCAGCGACCGTATCGTCGGAGGAATTGTTATCAAGCACAATCACCTCAAACGGCGTTTGCATCGTGCTTTGATAAATAGAACGGAGGCAGTCCACGACGAGCGAGCGCGTGTTCCAACTCACAATTATGATTGATACTCCGTTCATAAGGTCAAAAGAAAATTTAGATCAAGGCGTTCGCCACTGAAGCGAAGCTGATCTTAGTACAACTAGGTGCAATCATTACGTATTGCAGCAAAAATTGTATTACAACTACAAAGGTCAATTCAATTTTAGTTTAGTAGAGAAATAATAAAATAACGGTGACGTTCTGATCGTGTTTGAATTGCGTTTGAATCAGAAGTCGAAGTTGGTATTTGGCAACTCAGGTTGTTGCGCATCACGCAAACGCTTGATAACCAACAGCCCACCCAAAAAGACCCACGCAATAATAGAAGAGCGGAACCCAGCCACGCCCACGTTATACGCAAACGGCAGCAGCCAATCTCCCAGCACACAGGCCACAAATGTGCCCCCTAGCCCAGCCAGACAGCCTAAGACATAGGCCCGTTCAAAATCATCTTGGATAACAGACCGCAATTGCCAACCAACGCGCGTGATAGCCGCATAGAACCATAAGAACCCAGCCATTCCAAGAATGCCGGTTTGGGCCAGAATATCAACAAATTGATTGTGTGAGTTGAACTTTACATACCAACCAAAGATTGGATACAGCGGCGTATAGAAGTAATAATTCGCCGGACCAACGCCAGTGATCGGGTTACTCATAAAGATCTTTTGCAAAATGATTTGCCACGCCGCAATCCGTGAAATAAAGCTGTATTGATCATCACTAAACAACACCAGCGATTCTAAAGTCTGCCCACTGGTGAGTTGAAGCAAATCCACCGTTGGGCGCGTGCTGTAATCCGTTTGAAACAGCGTTGTCAGCCAATAGCCACCGGCAATCAGGCCAACAATCACACCAACGCGCGGGTTTACCAAGAACAGCAAACAAATCGCAGCGCTAATCACGGGGATCCAGCCAGACGCCCAGTGCCGGGCATCAGGGTGAACTTGCGCGTAGATTGTAGCCAGCGTAAGCACGATTAGTACGAAGCGCCAACGCCAATCTAGCGAGCGGTTAAAGATTGCTTGTGAGCCAGCCATTACAATCAGCCAGACCCAGAACAGACTGCCCGTTGCCCCGTTTGGATAGAATTGCGCAACCGGTGCCAGCACTGGAAAAATCCGTGAAACTGCTTGTACACCAGCAATCAAAATAAATGTGTAAGTAAAGACCTTTAGCCAACGCACATCGTGAATTTGGTGCGCAATTGTAATCAGCGCTAAAGCTGAAAATACATACAAGCCCCAGCCTGCAACGCGGGTGTTAAACGGAGCAAGTTCAGCAAACGGATTCCACAAAATTGAACTCGCTGCCAGCGAAAGCGTTGTTGCAATAATAAAGAAGATCAGCGCCGACATCACCGGCGAGCGCATCAATCTAAGCTGTCCATCTAACAGACCCTTGACAACCCAAATGCCAAACATCGTTGGCACGAGCAAAAACGCTGCATTCAGTTCAGATTCTGTGCCAGTGCCGAGCGCGGTTGGCACAATTAACCCACCGACAATGAGCGCCAGCCAACCAAACCCTTCGTTTTGCCAAACTGCCAAGCCGCCAAAAACGGCAACTAACAGCACAACAAACATCATAGAAGGCCTGAATGCCAAGACAATGGCAACCAATAACCCGCCGGTAATCACTGTAGCCGGGATGAGCCAAGTGCGATTTTCTTGGGTAAATTTCGAAGGTTCAAAAATTGACATAATTATTTCTTGTAACTGTTCACATCCCTCTGGGAGATTATGTTCAGAGACCCGTGTCGTTACTATCTCTTTATTACCGACTCTAATAACGCGTCGAACTGCTTACCAACCGCGTCGCGTTCATATTTTTCTTCAACAACTTGGCGTCCAGCCGCCCGCAGTGTTGTGTGTAAATTCGGGTCTTCTAACAAGCGCAGGACACAATCTGCAAATTCAGTTGCGCTATTGGCTTGTAAGTAGTGTGCTTCAGGTGTGATCAACAGCCCTTCTGCGCCCTTGCTGGTTGAAACAACCGGCGTTCCAAGCGCCAACGACTCCATGATTTTCAAGCGCGTGCCAGACCCAGACACTAGCGACACAATGTTGACTTGGCTATTCCAGATGTATGTACGCACATCTTCAACTAAGCCGACAAATGTAACTGGCCGCTGCGCTTCCCAATAGGCCACATCTAAATCTGCCGTTGCCCCTAATACCTTTAGACGCGCGTTTGGTCTTTTGGTCAAGATTAGCGGGAAGATTTCTTCAAGAAACCACACTACCGCCTCTTTATTCGGCGCATACGTTAGCGACCCGCTGTACACCAGCGTGTCTGGTTCCGTGGCAGCTGCATCGCCAAATGTCAGGCGCGACAAGTCCAAGCTATGTGGCACGGTTTCAACACGTAACCCATGCCCCACGACGTCATTGATAATGTCTTTTTCAAGATCAGATGGCACCGTAGTTAAGGCAAATTTTTCTAACAGCCCTTGCAGATAAGACTTGGTCTTCCGCCATGTAAATTCACGCGGCAAACGCTTCGTCAACGGCAGCTCAGGATCAATCGCATTCAGATAGGTACCAACTTCTAAGCAGTCAAATACCTGCGGTGCCTTGATTTCAGCCGCTAGCCGCCCTGCGTAGTAAGAAATCCCACTCGCCGGACCGACTTCAGACGTAATCACCGCATCATATTGCGTTGTGCTTACAAGCGTGCGCAATCGCGCTTCAAGTGCTGCATCATGCCGCGCAACTAAATGGCGTGGATACTTCGACGCATACCCTAACTTCGCGCGAGTTGCATTAAATGCCGGTAACGGTACAGTCTCAACATGATCGCAACGCGTTTCCCAATATGGCAATTCCCGTTCAACCAACGCTGGATCTAGCGTATTGACATAGGTAAACAGATCAACATCATGCTGTTCTGTGAGGTACGTCAGCATATTGTTGATGCGCAGCTTCGCACCATTGATTGGCGGCGAAGGAAACCAGGTTGAAAGAAAGAGCAAGCGCATGTGGATTAGCCCAAGAACTTGCGGTAATCAAGTTGATACGTCAAGTCTTGCGACCGCTCGCCAATCACCTTAGCGGGTACGCCAGCCACAATTTGGAATGGCGCAACGTCTTTTGTCACAACTGCACCAGCCCCGACTACAGCGCCTTTTGCCAAGTGAATACCCGGCAAAATAGTGGCACGGCTGCCAATAAAAACATAGTCTTCAATGGTTACCGCTGCGCCGCGATTATCAAAGCTAGGGCTGTTAGGATCATGTTCAAGTGACAGCACCATACAGCCTTCAGAAATGCTTACATTTTCACCAATCGTCAACCCCATGCGCCCATCAAGCAGCACGTCACGGTTGATAATTGTATTCTTGCCGACCGTAATGCGTGGTGGCAAGTACAGCCTGCACCCGCGATGCAAGCTCGTCTTCTTACCAATACTTGCACCTAACAACCGCAAAATCCCCAACCTTACGCGGTTAGAAGGAATGCGGCAGGCAAGTTCCGCTACATAATCACGACCGTCATACCCAAGCCAATAGACCTTTAACAAAAGTTCTTTAATCGGCTGCGGCAAGCGCGATAAACGGCCACCAGATGGTGACGTCGGAACGGCAAATTCTTCGGTCATGAGCGAGAGCTAGCCACTTGCTGAGCCCGTTTCTGCGCACTCCAATCAGAGAAGTATGCGTCAACTTCCTCAATCATGCGGTCAATCGTAAAGCGATTGAGCACAGACTTACGCCCACCGGTTACCAATTTGTCGCCAAGTTTGATATCGCTATAAAGACGCACTAAGGTGTTCGCCAATTCGATCTCATTTTCAGGTTGAAAAGTCAGTCCGTTTAGGCCGTGCTGCAAAATTTCTGGCGTTCCACCGGTCGGTGTCCCTACCACAACCAAGCCCATTGCCATCGCCTCTTGGGGCGAACGGGCTAAAGGCTCAGCGTGTACAGTTGGTAATAGCAGCACATCAAATTGCTGCATAAACGCGGGCACAGCATCACGCGCGATCCAACCATGCCGTTCGACGGAATGGGCTAAATCGTGCGCTGTAATTTGCGCATCAAGCTGATCCACAAACGCTTGTGGGCCGCTGCCCAGTAGCGTCAGTTTGATATCAGCTTCAGGATGTTGCTCATTGAGATAGCGAAACGCAGCCACCGCAGTGTGTGCGCCTTTCGTTTCAACTAAGCGGCCGGTATAAAGCACGCGCAACGATTGCCCGGGCTCACGCATATCAGAGGGCATGCCTCTAAATGGAAATTGCTCAGGGTCAATACCATTGTGGCAGACAGTGACATTTTCTGGCGCGACGCCACACGCCAGCATGCGTTGACGTTCATATTCACTCACAGTCAGCACATTGTCCAACTTGAGCCGCTGCCCCAGATCGTCTGATTTTTCGACCAATGGCCCGAGCACGGTGCGCACAAAATTACCCACCCCAGACTTTGCTTCACCTGCCCAGTAGCGGTCAAGCGCTGAAGGGTCAGTTGGGGAAACGCCCGCAATGTAATAAGACACCACTACGTCTGGCAGCGCTTCAGCGGCCTTCATTAGGTGGTAATCTAAATAAATATTGGGCCAGAACATCACCACCTGCGGCGACTTGTCTGCCAACAGTTGGTTGAAAATTTTCAGGTTATGCGCGCGGCGCTTCGGCATTTGAAATAACTGTTGCGCAGGCACAGGCAGGCTATCTTCAAAATTGAGTGGCGGATTCAGTAAACGCAAAACGGGCTCCGCATCAAAATGCGTTGCCTCATCTGCATTACAGAGAATAGTCACGTCATGGCCCGCCCCACGCAGCCCATGCGCTAAGTCATAACATAGTTGCGCATACCCCCCTCGATCGACGGGTGGATACTGATCGCACACAAAAATAATGTTCATGTCAACAATTTTGAATTAAACGTAACCTGACGCCACGCATTGAAATAACCAAATCCACTAGAAAACTCACCGCTTTTGAGCTTCCATTTTGCCATGCCTAAAGCCCAATCACCCAGATAGGCCGCAGCTTGTTGTGCTAGCTCTGGCTGCGGCGCGGCGTAATGTTCGCTTAGCGATATTGCCACCGCCTGCTGATATTCTAGAATTTCTTTGCCTTTGCTAAACCGGCTGGTTTCTTGCGCGTCATGCGCTCGATAGTCAAGCAGCGCGTCTGCCAAATAGCCAACCTTGCGATGGCTAGCAATCCGCAACCACATTTCAAGATCACACGTAAAGGCTAAGCGTGGATCAAACCAATGGTCCTTAACTGCATCACGCCGAAACATCACGCTCGGCATACAGATGATATTGCCTTCCGTTAGCAGGCGTTGCACACAAGCGGCACCGGCCAGCGTCTCATTCACAGCGGATTGCGACTCGGGCAACCAATGTCCGCCAATCACCGCGCCAGACTGATCAATTTGACGAATGTTTGAATACACCATCCCCAAGGCGGGGTCGGCTTGCATCTGGGCAACCTTAGCTGCCAAATTTTCAGGATGCATGACATCGTCTTGATGCATCAGCACCAACAAATCGGCCGTGCTATGCGTTAGAGACTGATTCCAGTTTCCAACCAGACCTAGCCGCTTTTCATTCTGATAAAACCGAATGCGCGGATCTGCATAAGCCTCGATGATCTCCACCGTCCGATCTGTCACCGGTTCATTGGTAATGACCAGCTCAAAATCGGTAAACGTTTGCGCCAAAATGCTGTCAATTGCAGCCCCAATGTACGCCTCGGCGTTATAGACCGGCAGACAGACAGAAACCGTAGGCATATTAGGCTGACACAACCTGATTAGTCTTAACACCCTGCATTGCTGCCCGCAGATGGCCTTCTAAGCTATCTGTTGCGGCCTGCCATGTCCATTGCGTTAAGGCACGCTCACGTCCGGCGGCACCTAGCTGGTCTGCCCGTGCTGGGTCTGCCAGCAACGTTTGAACCGCCGCCGCAAATGCAGCTGGGTTGCGATCTGTAAGTAGCCCCACTTCTGTGTCAACCGTTTCACGCATGCCGGCTTCGGCAACGGCAACGATAGGCGTTCCAGCCGCCATTGCTTCTAAAGGAACCAGGCCAAACGGCTCTAGGATTGGCGCGTACGCCAACAGTTGCGCATTTGCATAAAGCTCACGCAATCGCATGTCGTCAATGGTGCTGAATATTTCGAGCGTAACATTCCGATTAGCCGCCATATTGAGTAACAGCTGATGCTCTTCAGAATAGTTTGCATCGGCGGCAATGATCAACTTTGGCCGACTCTCTGCTGGCAATAAACTCAATGCTTCAATCACAAAGCGGTGCCCTTTGCGATAAATCATTGACCCAACCGATAGCACATAGCCTGCACGTGGTGCGGCCAATGGCGCAAATTTTTCAGTGTCCACCCCAAGGTAAGACACTAAGGCTGGCACGCCATAGTATTGAAAATACGATTCCGCAGTGAAAAACGAGTTCGTAATCACGTACGGTGCAGCTTGCGATGTTTGTAACTCTTCCGCTTTTTCAAACCGCGCCCGCCGGTTGTCCGTTAGCGCATACATGCGGGCTTTGAGGCTCGCTTGTGGCTGAGTGGCCGCAACGCGTTTTAGGTACACTTGCTCCCGTTCATAGGGGCCGTGATGGATGTAAAAGACGCTTGGCGTTTTGAGATAGCGCAGCAGATATGGCTTTAGACTGATGATGCAGTCATTGAGCCAAACAACATCAAACGCTTGTGCATCAATTTGTGCCGCAAATTGCTTCGAAGCGGCATCGAGTTGACGCAGCGTTTTGATGCGGCGCAACGCATTAACGTGTGGCGAAACGCCCGGAATTGGAATATGTTTGTAGGGCAGCGGCGTAAACGGTAACGCAATTGTTTCGCTTACCCATTCATCTAACGCTAAATAATCTGTGTTCGCCGTTGGAAAACGATATTCGGTAATCCGATGCCCACGTTCCGCTAAGTGCCGTGTCAGGTCATAGACTGCACGTTTCGCCCCGCCCGATGGCAGGTTATGAAATAAAGCAATATTAAGCGGCTTCACGGACGCAGATCAACAGCCAACGCCTAATAGCGCCGGCGTCGGTTTTGAACGTAGAAAATAACGCCAATCATTAGTAAGGCCACTGGCAAGATGCCCAGCCAAAGGGCTGACTGCTGATTCAACCCCGCCATTGAATTATTTTCACTCCAATCCGCGTCTTCAGGTGGCTGTAGACGTTCATCAACTGGAAGTTCCGCTAACGCATCTGCCGTAGAGTCTTCAGATTCATCTGTTTGGCTGCGTTCAGGCAACAACTCAGATGGTGGTACCGGTCGGTTGGCGGTTTCCACTTGGAAGTGCCAAATATCGCCGATGCCTTCGTTTTGCATTACGACATGGAGCTGATTGCCAAGCACTAAGCTCGCTTCAGGAAAGTGAGCTTGCGCATACTTTGGTGCATCGACCACGCGTACAACCGGGTTCCACTCGCCGCCTTCTGGCAACGTTGAATAATAAATCCCTTCTGGCGAACGCAGCTGCGCGATAAAGTGCAAATTGCCTTCTTCATCAGCAACCATCGAGTCCCAACCGGCAAGCGATTCCATATCACCAAAGACCCGCTCACGCACCGACCACGTTTGACCATAGTTATTGGAAACGCGATAACAGCGATTTGGCGTCACACCACAGGTATAAACCAAGTGCAGCTTGCCATTGCGCGTAAATTCGATGTTTGGTGCTTCAGCCCATTTTTCGCCAGCTTTTAGTTGGCCGATGAGCGCCGGTAATGTCCAAGTATCACCACCATCTGGTGAGCTGGCGTAATAGATTTTTTCCCCTAACCAGCGTGGCGGCGTTGCTTCAACCCAAACGGCATGTACCCCACCGCGATCATCAAATGCCATACGTGGCTTGAGTGACGCAACCGGCAGGTCAGAATTCACTGCACTTACAATGCGCGGGCGTGACCAAGTATCCCCTTGATTATCAGAGCGGATATACGCCACGTTCCCATCCCCGCCGTCACTAGACGCGACGCGAGAATAGAGCACGTGCAAACTGCCGTCGTCATCAATATACAAATGACTGCGGTCAACGCCTTGTGCTTCTACAATTGGCTCAAATTGCTCCCAACTGCGCGTGTTCGCTGCGGTAGTCATTGGGCTGCGGCTAAAGCGCAGGCCAATCTTAATATCAGACCAAACGGCATAGATCATGCCATCGTCGCCCACTTTCAAGCTTGGGTGAACCAAGTGCGGCGCATCCTGATCGGCGATGATAATGTCTGCGGGTGGTGTCCACGCATTGATTTCATCATCCCAACGGGAGTAATAGAGCGTATCGCCCAACTCTAGCGGTCGGCGCGGCGGTGATGGTAGCTTGCCACCAAATTTTTGTGCCCAAACCACATGGACACCGCCCCATTGATCGGTAGCGATGGTTGGCCAAGTGGCGCTAGATTCAGTTTGAGAAATATCAACAACTGGGGTCCAAAAATTTTGCGACTCCACTTGCCGAACACCAAAGATTGCAATAGCGGCTGCGATAAACAGCGCACTTACAACGCGATTGATGGAAAATACAGAGTTTGACATCAAATAACTTTACGAATTAGGTTGTAAATCACCAGCGCCACCAAGGCGTTGGTAAAGCTGTGGGAATGACCAACGTGCCAATAGTCTGGCCCACAATCCATATGAGATTGGCATATTGAACGGGGACGTTTTTAATGCGCGCAAATGATTACCGATTGCAGCGCGACGTTCACCAAATTTCATTTGTTCAGTTGCCAACCAATAGTAATTGAAGGCAATTTGTTTTTTGATCAAGCGATCAAATCGATAATTGAAATGCGCATTCAGCAGTTGATAGAGGTTTAGGTGTGCGCTTACTTTTTTACGCAAATCCACACCAGACCAAATCCCGCCATCATGTTGCCGGTAACGGGCAAACACGCGATCAATAAAAGCAAGGTCGCCCGTATCTGCATTCATCAAATGCAGCGGCCAATCGACCATTGGCACCTTGGCTTCGGTAATAAAGCTTGGAAAATCTCCAAACAAATTTCGGCGGTACATCACCGCCATATTTGGAATATAGTCGGCCACAAACAACTCTTCGATTGTGGTGACTGGTGCAATGTCGTGCGGAAAATAATGATCCCGGATGAGGGTGCCATCGGTATCAATCAGCTCTACATCGCCAAATACTGTTGAATGCTTAGGATTTGCGTCTAGATGGTCTGCAAAAACTTGTAATTTGTCAGCCGCAGTCCAATAGTCATCGCCTTCTAAATGGGCAAAGTAGTCGCCTTTGGCAGCCTTATACACTTGCTCAAAGTTACGATGTGCGCCAAGGTTTTTTGTTGCTGGTAGCAAGCGCACGATTGCCGGATACTGCGCCACGTACTGCGCGATGAGCTCACGCGTGTTGTCTGGCGAACAATCTTCGCCAATTACCAACTCAAAATCAAAATTAGTCTGCTGCATGAGGACACTTTCAATCGCCTCCGCAATAAACGGAGCGTGATTGTACGTGATCATCAGCACGCTGACTTTAGGCGCGGCAGTCATCACTTATGCCGCCGATAACGCCGCCGCATTGGCTGCGATAAATCGAATGACTTGGCAAACCTGCGCGATATCAGTTGGATTGACAGCCGTGCCGGTTGGCAAAATCATGGTTTGTTCACTTAGTTTTTGCGTATTTGGCAATAACATACCCGCATGCGGGAACAATGAGGCGTACGGCTCCATACGATGCACACCTGGATAAAAATAACGGCGTGCCAAAATGTTTTCAGCGTGCAGCAGTTCGACTAGTCGATTGCGAGAAATGCCCGCTTGTGCTTCGTCAACTTCAACCACAATGTATTGATAGTTGCGCTTTTCATTTTCATCGTAGCTAAACATTGAAATGCCTGGAATATCGGCTAAGCCAGCCTGATATGCCTTGTAGTTTTCAAAGTTAGTGGCAATAAAGTGATCTAAGCTTTCAAGGCTGGTTAGCCCCATTGCTGCCGCCACTTCAGTCATTTTGCCATTGGTGCCAACATAGTCCACTTGGTCATAGCCCGCAAAACCAAAATTCTTCATATAGCGGATCCGGGCGGCCAACGCATCATCATTGGTCGTGACTGCCCCACCCTCAAATGAGTTCATAAATTTGGTAGCGTGGAAGCTAAACACTTCAGCATCCCCAAACCCACCTAACATTTGGCCATTATGCGAACAGCCAAACGCATGCGCGGCATCAAACATCAATTTCAGGTTGTGCTTGGCGGCAATTTGTTCCAGTACATCTGGTACGCATGGTGTACCCCAAACATGCACGCCGATAATCGCAGTGGTGCGTGGCGTAATAAATTTTTCAATTTGTTCAGGGTCAAGATTGTGGGTGTTGGGATCAATATCCGCAAAAATTGGCGTAATTTCTTGCCATTGCAACGCGTGCGCAGTAGCCACGAACGTAAACGACGGCACAATCACTTCACCGGTAACACCGGCTGCGCGCGCCACAATTTCAAGCGCAATCGTGGCATTGCACATTGCAATACAGTGTTTGACGCCTAAATAATCAGCCAACTTTTGTTCAAACTCTTGGACATAAGGGCCGTTATTGGAAAGCCAGCGACGGTCGAGCATGTCGCTAATACGCGCCATCAGTTGCTCACGGTCGCCAATATTTGGACGCCCAACGTGCAATTTTTCTGTAAATGCGGGGGGGCCGCCTTGGCTCGCTAAATCAGTTACTACGTTTTTCATCGGAGAGCATGCCAACCCGCAGCGCGGGTTTTGATAACCTTTGCTGGCGCACCAACAGCAGTTACATTTGCAGGGAGATCTTTTGTCACGACGGCACCCGCCCCAACAATTGACCATGCCCCAACGGTTTTCTTTGGAATTACAGCAGCACCCGTGCCTAAATAGGCGCCGGTCTGCATCGTGACATTGCCAGATATATGTGCACCTGGCGCAGTTGTGGAAAATGGCTCCATGACAACATCATGGCCAATTGTTGTTGCTAGATTGAGATGAACATGATCTGCCAGCGCGATTTGGCTCGTGAGGTTACACCCCGCTGCCAACACAACACCTTTGCCAAAGGTTACATATCTAGAAAACGTACAATTAGGATGTATTGCATTTGTAAAAGCAACGCCAGTTTCTTCAGCGCGTTTTACAAACTGATACCGCAAGTGCGATTCGCCAACACCGCAAATCGCCTGAACTTTTTCAGCATTTGCAGCAAGCCAGCTAAGGTCACCTAATATCGGTAAGTCATTGACAATTGTGCCGGGCTGACCATATTCTGCGTCAACAATAAATCCCAGCAAACGAATATCTTCTCCGGTCTCACGGAGCGCGTCAAAAATATATTGAACTTCTCGGGCTAGACCACCAGCGCCAAGAATAACAATGGGCTTACTCACGATATGTAACAGTCCACTCCAAATTTGGGCGTACAGCGCCCGGCCATTTACCGTACCAGTTGCCCTCACGTTCAACGTCTTTGACTTCAAACATGAGAATATCTGGCGCGTCTAATAACGCAACAGACGTGTCTTGCACAACCAGCAACCGCACGCGGTAAGTCGCATCATTTAGCAACCCTGGTGGAATGTGGCACACGCCGGTCACTAAGCCAGCGTCATAGCGCTTTGCCGGACTAACCACATTCATAATGCAGACATCTTCTAGATTGTGCACAATAATGCTGAAATTCAGTTCTACATCAGGCTGTTTGTTGTAGAACGCAAATTGCAAATCAAGCGGCGTGTTGACATTCAAATCATCAAACGCAACGCCGTTTTGCGGGATCACGCGTACAGACTGCAAGGTAACTTTATCGTTACCGGGCGCGGTCTCTGGATCATCCCAAACTTGTTCAGCGGTCGATACCGCAGCCGTTTGCAGATAGCCTTGCACAATTTTTTGCGCAGTGCCGATCTCACGTACGCCACCGCCGTCTAGCCAAACGGCCCGATGGCAAAGGCTTTGAACCGCCGTCATATTGTGGCTGACAAATAGCACCGTGCGGCCTTCACCGGCCACATCGCTCATTTTGCCAAGACACTTCTTCTGGAAGGCAGCATCGCCAACGGCTAACACTTCGTCAACCAGCAAAATTTCTGGCTCAAGATGCGCTGCAACGGCAAACGCCAGCCGCACATACATCCCACTGGAATAACGCTTGACGGGCGTATCTAAGAATTTTTCGATTTCAGCAAACGCGACGATTTCATCAAATTTGCGCGTAATTTCTGTGCGGCGCATGCCAAGGATGGCCCCATTGAGGAAAATATTCTCACGCCCGGTCAATTCTGGATGAAACCCAGTCCCAACCTCAAGCAAAGAGCCGATCCGGCCATTGATCACCGCCCGCCCTTCAGTGGGTTCAGTGATACGTGACAAGATCTTGAGCAGCGTGCTTTTACCGGCACCGTTGCGGCCAACTAGCCCAACAACTTCGCCGTGCGCAACATCAAAATTGATATCACGCAGCGCCCAAAAGTCATTCGTATTGCTGTCTTGCGTACCTTGCAGCCGCCGAAATGGCGCTTTGATACCGCTAACAATGGCGTCGCGCAAGGTGTCATTACTGCTCCGTGCGGCGCCAATTTCAAATTTTTTGCCGAGACGATCGACATTTACAGCCATTGATGACATTAGACGATATCCGCAAACGTACGCTCAGTTGAGCGGAAAAAGAACATTCCAGAAATCAACACAATCAATGAGATTGCGACTGAAATGCCATAAAGGTAAAGTGGCAATTGGGCCCCAGGATATTCCGCACCGAGCAATGCCCAGCGGAACCCTTCTACGACACCCGTCATTGGGTTGAGCGCAAGCACCCAGCGGAAATTTTCCGGAAAGATATTTGTCGCGTACATCACTGGCGTTGCAAACCACCAAGTTTGCACAATAAACGGCACGAGGTGCTTGATATCGCGATAGTGCACATTTAGCGCTGCTAGCCAGAGACTAAATCCAAGCGCGGTAAAAATGGCAAACATCAGGAAAACTGGCAGTAGCAAGATTTCCACGCCGGGCACAATTTGATAGGTCAATAAGACCACGATCAGCACAACAAAGGCGATTGCAAAGTCTACTAAGCCCGCCAGCACCGCCGATAGCGGCACTAATAAGCGCGGGAAATAAACTTTTGTAACAAGCTGCGCGCCTTCGACCAAGCTAATTGAAGCTCGGCCAAGCGCCCCGGCAAAATATGTCCAAGGCACAAGCGCGGCAAATGCAAACGCCGGATACGGCACGCCATTTGACGGGACCTGTAGCAAAATGCCAAAGATCACGTAGTACAACCCCAACATAATGAGCGGCTGCAATACAATCCAGAGCACGCCAAGCGCGGTCTGCTTATAACGGACCTTGACATCACGCCAAACCAAGAAATACAGCAGTTCGCGAAATGCCCACACCTGATCCAACTGCAACGCAGCCAGACCAGTGGTTTTACGGATAATTGTCTGCGGCAGATCAGGTAATACGTCCGCTTGGCTTCCCAGCGAAGCTTGATCAGTAAGCGCCATAAATATTAGTCTCTACGCCGTAAGAATAGTAATGAAAATGCTGACATCCCAAGCATCACAACAATCGCCAGTCCAATTTGTAGCATCCGCGAAGTGTTGCCACCCACGTCAACTGCCTCACTAAAATCAGTTTGAACAGGCGTTGGCGTTACCGTTGCATCAACAGATGCTTCGGTCGGTGCAACCTCTTCAGCGATCATTTCTTCCGTTGGTTCAATCACATCAACCGCCGGAACGGTTGGGAACGCTTCTTGCGATGCAATCAGCTCAGACGTTACTTGACGTTGGGTGTAACCAATCACGTATTGTGGCACGCCACTTGAAGTGGTTGCTTGAACCCGATATACCAGACCTAGCTTGCCGTTTGGCAATAGCTCAGCCCGCACGCCAGCGTCTTGCGCTGCGTCAATCCCAAGCAAGGTTGTGTCATAGCCGACCCATTCTTCGCCGTTCCAGAACGTGAAGAAGAGTGAAGCTGAGTTTTGTTCAGTCGTCAAAATCCCAGACAAGTAAATGGCGTCTTGCGCATTTGAAGAAAGCCCGAAGTCGACGGTAACGTTTTGCGTTCCAGAAATCGGCGCTGCTTCGCTCCAACTTTGCCCACTGTCTGGGCTCCATTGGTGCCAAACTTCAAGCCCAGAGAAACCGCTACGTGCCCAAGCAATGTGCACCCCACCGTTATTGGTAAGCTCTACTTGTGGATAGCCTGCGCCGTCTAAGTCCACAATGCGTGGATCGCTCCAAGTGAGCCCGCCATCATCTGAGTTCGCATAATAAGCGCCAAGCGGAGCTTCTGAGCTCGGCAACGTTGAGTGTGCCCAAACCGCATGCAACCGACCATTACGGTCTACCCGCAGGTCTGTATTACGCACCATTTGCCAGTTATCGGCAGCGGCATCAAACACCAACGTTGGTTCTGACCAGTTCAATCCTTGGTCTACAGAAGACGTGTGATACACACCGCGATTTTCATTCAACGGCACGGTGTAAATAGCGTGCAGCATTTGATCAGTACCAAGAGCGAGGCTTGGCCAGCCGCCAACATCACCGACAGCCGGTAATGCAATTTCTGGCAACCAGCTATCTTCTGAAACCGCGTCACGCCCAAAGGTCCGTGAGTAAAGCACTTGACCCGTTGCACCATTGCTCCAAGCAGCATGCAAAATGCCGTTAGCATCAGTGATGATCGTTGGTTGCTCAACTCGGTCACGTGGGTCAATAACGGTTGCGATTGCAGACCAATTTTCGCCATCACCACGTAAGTAAGCAAAGCTCGTATTGTTTTCTTCGGTTGTGTTTGCAGCTTCACCCCACATGATGTGTAGGTTACCGCCCGCTTCAACAGCAACAGATGGGATACCAACGTTTACTGTCGTGTTAGACAACACAACGCCGGGTTCCCAAGCTTGCTCAAGCACTGGCAACAATTCGCTAGTGGTTGGCACACTCTTTGAAACAACAATATCGCCGCCTTGATCACAACCAATCACCGAAACAAACGTGCCGGTTTGCACGGCGCTAGCACAGCCCATCGCTGAGGTGCGGTTCGTAATCGGGTTTTGGAAATCAAATTGAATTGCCAATGGGTCAGACCAGCTTTGGCCGTCCCAAATCATTAGATGGGTGCGCGCTTGATCGCCTACCCCAGTCTTATTGACATACAGCAATTTATTGTCTGGCGTGATGTGATAGCTATCTTGGCCTAAACAGCCGCCGAGCGATTCAAGAACGCGGGCTGGCGTGGTCCAAGATTCACCACCATTGAGTGAAATCTGTTGATAGATGTTACACGTTTCACCGGCTTCCCAAAGGCGCAAATAGCTGCTTTCTGAAAGCGGCAACAGGCGAATGTGTTGTGCTGGGCGGTCTTGAAGCGATTCCACAGTGCGTGGCTCTTCAAATGATGCGCCGCCGTCGTTTGAGCGTGAAAGATGGCTCAGGTCTAGCCGTGGATCGTCCCAACCGACAAGCAGTTGACCACCATTTTCGGCGATACGAATGTGGCCTTCGCCTTTTTCAATCGTCCGGAAATAATTTGAGACTTGAATTGGGACGGCGTTTTCAAACTTGACACCATCATCATCTGAAACGCGATAGTATGCCCCGGCTGGGAATTGATCACTTTCAGCGGCACGCAAGTACGCAACGTGGATGGCACTATCTGCGCCAACGCGGATATCCCAACCAACCGGGTCAGTTGCGACGCGCTTTGGCTGCGACCATGAGTTGCTGTCTGCTTCAGAGCGCGTGGACATCAAATTGCCATTTTCATCGATCCAGAACACGATTGCCGTGCCTCTTTCGGTCACATAGACGCTCAAGTAGTCTGGTTCTTGTACTTTCTGATCGACTTGGCTAGTAACACCCACAACGTCTGGCACCGTACGCGCGCCAGTCCAGCCATTTACTGTTGTATACGAGTATTGGGCAAAGTTGAATTCATCCCACCATACGGCGTGCAACGTATCATCAGACTGAACAGCGATAGATGGCGTTGAGGCCGACCCGGACTGTGACAAATTGAGTGGTTGTGTCCAAACGTCACCCGGTTCTGGCAATGCAGTTGGGAACGCTGTTGGCAATGGAATAGGCGTTGGAACCGGTGTCGATGTTGGGAAAACAATCGGACGCGGCGTTGGGCCACCGGTTGGCTCTGCAGTTGGCACAACATCATCAACGCCAGACGCAGGTTGTTGCGTGCCAGCAATAACGATATTTGGTTCACCACCAGCAGGATCGGTCAAAATCAGAATGCCACCGAATGCAGGCCCATCACTCCCAATATCTGGGGTAAGCACTGGACCACCAAGCCCCGGTAATAAGACAACCGGTGTGTCTAAGGCAAGCGGTGTGTTCTCAGCTGCAGGCGTCCCATCTGGCGGCGCTTCAGTGTCTTGAACTACAAACAGTTCTGGCGTTGCATCAACAACGTCTTCAGTCCCATCTTGCCCTGAGTCTTCTACAGTCGCTTCAGGAACGGTTTCATCGTCCTGTGCAAAAACAAGCCCAGTTGGTGAGCCAAATAATGAAACTGATGCGACTGCGGTGATGAGTATTGCAGGAATAACGCGGCGGTAAAACTTCATAAAATAAGTAAAAATTTCGGTTGCTGCTTAGGCAGCGTAAATTGCGTTACAAGACATTGCCTGCGCAAGATGCACAGGCAATGATGATTTAACTACGCGTGGAAGGTCAGTCAGCGAGGGTTAGTCTTCGCCAACCCACCCAAGTGATTGAAGACCGATATCAATGGCGCTCTTGAACCCTTGCCAGGTGTTCATCGCCAGTAGCATCGTGATAATTGGCTTTGGTCGGAACGCCCACTGACGGAACGCTTTCTTCTGCCAATACATCAGCTCTTCTGCGGATAAGTTGTCGTAATCGAGTACGGTCCCCTTATCCATATCAACTTCTTCCCAGTTGGTATCCGAACGGAACCATTTGTTTTCGATCACTTCGAAGAAGAACGGCGTGCCAGGATATGGTGCCGCGACGTGGAACAAGGCAATATCCAGATCGATTTCTCTTGAGAACGCCATCGTTTCTTTGATGGTTTCTACCGTTTCACCAGGCAACCCAATGATGAAGTAACCCCAGTTTTTGATCTTGGCATTCTTCGCCCATTTAAGCGCTTTATGCGCTTGTTCTTTCTTGTAGCCTTTGCGTGCTTTTTTGAGGATTTGTTCGTTTGCACTTTCAATCCCCCAAGAAATCAGCATACAACCGGCCTGCCCCATTTTGGTGAGTAGTTCTTCGTCAACATAGTCAACGCGGCTGTTACAGGTCCAAGTTAGGCCCAAGTCTTCTTCAATCAGTAACTCACACAGTTCCATAACCTGATCCCGGTTGACGGTGAACAAGTCGGCGTACATGTGAATGTGAACCAAGCCCAAATCCTTCAGCAGCTTCATTTCTTCAACGAGCAGCTTCGGTGAGCGCAGGCGCACAGAGTTTTGATAACTTACATGCTTGATGCAGTATTTACAGCCCGCCGGACAACCACGGCTTGTCACAATAAATGTGAACTTACCCTTGATCATCGGCATGCGATATTTATCAAACGGCAGCAAGTGATGCAATGGCATCGGCAAATCGTCTAAGCTTTCGAAGAAGTGCCGATCCCAGTTAGAGATAATTTCGCTATTCCAACGCCACGTTAGGCCACGAATGGCGGCAAGCTGATCGTAGCTTGGTTGAGCGCTGTCATAAATTGACACTGGCTTTGATGGTAAAACTGGTAATACAAAGTTCTCAGTATCAGCACCACGCTTTTTGGTCGCTTTCTTTTGGAAGTTAGCTGCCGTACCGTGGGCTTTGTTGAAACTTCTGGCATTGCCAACAATTTCGCTATCAGCCGCATTCGATTCTGGCTGCGCCATCGCGTCATTTGGATAGAGCCACGCTGGCTTCCAAGTCGGGTCTTCTTTCCACATCTTCCAGATGCGGCTTTGACCTTCAATCCATTGACCAGTTGTTGGGTCACACAATTTGCCTTCTTCACCAATATCCCAGCGGCCATCAACGGCTTCTAAGGTATCGACGAGTTCACGCAAAGTCATTTCTGGCTCACCACGGAGGACGTAGTCCAGCGCAGGGAATTGACGCAAGGTTTCACGCGCAACCGGTGTTACGTGCGTCCCAAATGCAATCGTGATTGCACCCAAACTTTTTGCCAAGAACACACCATACATATCGTTGGTGAGCGTTGGTGCGGTCACTTGTGTTAGATAGTATTTTGGACGAATCTCGCGCAGATAGTCTTCATAATCTGGCCAAGTCATCCGTTCGGCCATGGCGTCTTTTACAGCAACGGTATATTCCGGCACCATAAGCGCAGCCATTTGCGCCAAACTGACTTGTGGCCACACCATGTTTTCACGGGTGCGCCGCCCAACGCGATGTTGTGTGCGAATCCACAGTGCCCCATCAGGCGCTGGTGGATTCACCAACATTACATCGGCTTTAGATTCAGTCTTTCGGGCAACAGCCCCTTGCCGTACGATTGCATCGGCATCAGGGAAGTTGGCTTCTGGCAAACGCACAACGCGGCGCGTTCCTAAATTGTTCTTAACGTCTTCCGGAATAGTATCCGTGAGCTTTACGGCTGAATTTGCCATAAACAAACCTCATAAAGCACACTGCGTTGTAAAGGGTGCAGCGTGACAAGTAATAAAACCAATGCGCAAAACAATGTTCTGCACATTAGCTGATGTTGCTAATAATTAGCGGTTGCGAATGCCTTTGATGTCTTGCTCGGCGTGCATATCACGCAGTGAGAGCTCTTCTAGAATGCGCATCACAATCCATGATGCCATGAGTTGAATACCCACTAGAATTACCATCGCACTGCTGACAAGATACAGCCATAAGCGAGACACATCCCAGCCATTGATCCCCAATACCATGGAGATAACAGCCGCAATAATACCTACAATTGTAAGCGCCAAACCAATATAACCGAATTTACGGTCAAGTGGTGGGTCAAACATTGGTTTACCAAACATTCCGGCTTGTCCCGGCAAATTGCCAACCAAGCTAACAAGATAGTTGAACGTTGCGCCAAGGTTGAACAAACTGACCCCAGCAACGCTGGTGACAAGTGCGGCGAAAATTGCTGCAACGCCCCAACCGCCTAAGCTAGTTGTTCCGCCAACACGTGCAATAAGAACGCTTAGTCCGATAATTGCTGCGATTGCAATCCCGGCCAGCCCCAAAATCCCAAAGACACGCACTGGGTTATAGCCCAATGTTGTCCACGTGATGGTTTGGACATAGCGCAAGCCGTCTTTTACAACGCTCAGTTTTGAGTCGCCAACGCGTTCGCTATATGGAATTGGAATTTCAACCATTTTGATGTTTTCATGCATCGCACGAACGCTCATAATCGGGGTGAAGTTCAAGCCATCTGGCAATGGATAGAGTTTTTGCAAGATGTCACGATTGATCACACGTTGCCCACTAGCAGAGTCGGTTACGCGGCGCGTTCCAAGAATGGTCAGCATGTTTGCAAAAATGAAGTTCCCAATTTTGCGTACGAGTGGCATACCCGTTTCTGAACCAGCCATGCGGGTCCCAATCACCAAGTCATAGCCAGTGAGTGCTTTTGCGCACAACCGCGGGAAGTGCTCTGGCGGATAGGTGCCGTCTGCATCAAGGAAAGAGACATAATCGCCTTTTGCCTGCGCCAAGCCAGTTTTGATTGCTGCGCCATAGCCGCGATTGACATCATGACTAATAAGATCAGCGCCATCATAGCTGTTGACGATTTCTGCGGTGCGGTCGGTTGAGCCATCGTCTACAACGATAAGTTCTGGGCCACGCATGCCAATCTTGTTGAGTTCATCAGAGATTGACAAGACGCGTTCGATAATTTCGGCGATGCCGTTCTCTTCATCAAGTGCCGGGATTACGACAGAGAACAACGGCAAGCTTGAGGTGGATGTATTTGCAGTCATTTGATTTGGTAATGCGTTAGTTGCAGCTAGGCTGGTCATAAATGGTGTCTTCTAAATTTAGGTTTGAGAAAAATATCACGAAATAAGAATTTTGTTTAGGAACTCGTCGTTAGTAAAAGGTTTCTATTGAGTTCAATTTTAGTAATGTATTTGGGCATCGATGTCTGAAACAGATCGATCCCCAACGTTTCTAATCACTTTTGCAGGGACGCCACCGACCACGCTATATGGCGGTACATCCTTGGTTACAACTGCACCAGCAGCCACAATTGAGCCCTGCCCAACTGTCACACCATCAGTAATTACCGCGTTCGCGCCAAGCCAACAATCATCTTCAATCACAATGCCTTCTGCCGTAATGCCTTGCTTTACAAAAGGCTTACTGACGTCATCAAAGACGTGATTGACGGCGATGAGTTGCGTCATTGGTGAGGTGAATACGCGATCACCAATGGTGACCCCACCCTGCCCACGGATTACCGTGTGTTCACCAATCAGGCTATCTTTGCCGATGGTAATGCCAGAGTTTGGCAGCCCTCTAAAATTGTAAACATGCAGAATTGCGCCGTGCATCACAATGGAGCCATCGCCAATGGTTACGCCGTTGGGCGTGGCGTGAATATAGACGCCTTCATCTAGATACACGTTTTTACCAAGCGTGATGTTGCTGGCAAACCGCAAGCGCACATTGCGCTCAATGGCTGCCAAGCCGTTGCTCTTCAAAATTAGCTTATACAGAATTGCGCGTGCGCCAATTCCGATTACTGTCGGGATCCAGCCCAGCAGCGCCATAATAAGCTGCTCCCAGACATAAAGCCCGAGAGTATTTGCTTGGCGTGAGATATACAGGCTAAGACCACCTGAAAATTCTGTTTCAGTTTCGTTCACAACTGTCAAAATCCTTTGACGTATAGCTTAACGGAAAGTAACACCGTTTACGTTACAGTCTGGTTTACAAGCGGTGTAAATATCGTACTAATTTTGACCGACACATGTCCAGCAAAATTTGAGATTGCACACCTAATAGACACAAATTATTGCAATTAGTCAGATTTACGTTGTAGTAATTGCCAAATCCCTAGTGCCCAACGGTAAGGGTAGGACGCCCAAACCCGCCAACCCGACGGCACATCATACCTCTTTTGCATGTACGCTACTGTTGGAAAGAGGTTTTCTCGGGCAAAGCGCAACGCGCCACCAATATTACCAATTGCAACCAGATCAACAATAAATTGTTGCCCCGAATTTCGGGACTGCTCTGTTACCAATCCAAATTGCTCACGTTCAGCTCTGGACGGTTGGTAAGCATCCAAAGCTGTTCTTACAGTGGCTGGAATTGGTACTTGCCAAGCGTCTTGCAAAATAGAACAGGTCTTTTGTAACGGCAGCATGAGCGAAAATTGCGTCGCTTGCTTCAAAATTAGCGGCCAGTCCAAGCTGCACTTCTGAACTAATACCCCCAGATCGGTCAGCCACTTCAGTTCTTTGCCCGTGTGGTGCAACAGCATGTGACTACATTCATATAGAAAAGTCGCGTCTGGCGAAAGCACAGCCAGCGTCTGACCGGCAAGTTGTACCGGCGTTTGCGTTTGCCACATCCAATCAATATCAATCTGTGCCTGCCAATACGGTGTATCAAACAAGTGCCAGTGCAATTCGATTTTAGGCGTTCCGGGCACGCCTTCTTTAACAAGCGCAATCTCGTTTTTATATGCCAAGCCAGACAAATCTGCGCGGCCATCCGCAAACGTATAGCCGGCAGCTTGTAAAACAGCCACCGCTGGCTCCAACTGATCACGCGCAATAAGCAGGTCAATGTCAGCCGTTGGCCGCACGCCCGCATTTGGATACAAGCGCGCAATTTGCGCCCAACCCTTGAGAGTTATAACCGCAATGCCTGCATTCGCAAACTTAGACAACACGTCTAGCAGTTCGGTTTGCAATAACAGATTGCGAACGGTATTGAGATGTAAGGCCTGCTGCCAACGCGGCAACAATGGTGCAACCAGCGTTTGTAACCCAGGCTGTTGCTGAGCAATTTGATATAACAGCCCTTCAACTTTTTGCTGCCGTGCTAAGCCTGCTACCAACGTTAGGTCTGGCACGGTCTGGTCATCCCAATTGCAACTGACCCACTGCGCAGCCAAACACCGCTGGACAAAAGTCAACGCGTGTTGTTCAGGTTCAGAAAGTGGCATTAGAGGTTGGCCCACTCTTGCGCCAAATAGCGCTGCACATCAGGTAAACGCGCTAATGCGTGCGGAACGTTCAACGTGGCAAACGTTACACGTTGTGCCACATGATTACAGAATGCCAAATGGTGTGCAGCAGCAGATGCCCCATATAGCTTGGCCGCAATTGTGTGGCGGACGGCCAACATCAACGGCTGATGCCCAGAAATGGGCCGCGAAGACACGGCTGCATCAGCAGCAACCGGCTTCAATAAATATAAGCGCCGCAGCGGAACTGCATCCGCAGTGCAGCGGGCCACGGTCAAAGGTAATTTCAGCTGCGGAAACTGCGGCCGCAAAACAATCTGCGCCGCATGCTGCTGTGCAATCGCGACATCATCGCCAATCAAGGTCGCCGCGGAATGTTGGGCAAGATAGGTTGTTAACGTAGACTTACCTGCGCCAGAGACCCCAATAAAGCCAACAGCACGTTTTTCATCAAGGGCTAAGCTGCCAGCATGTAGTGGCCAACGCGCAAATGAAGGCAAGCTCAACATCAACGCAACGCCTAGCAAGCTTTGCTCTAAAGCCAAGCGCGAAGTGTTCGGTAACGCAACGTCTATTACTACGGCTTTCGGCGCTGTAATGACCGTGCATGACGCTAAATCAACTGTTGAAAGCTGCTGATGCGCCGCCGTGCCCTGCACAGTTACAACGCGCCAGGCACCATTGACCCAAGCCCGCGTTTGCGTCTGGGCTGTAGCCAAAGCGCCGCCTAAGAGCACTTCAGGCTGATCATCTGGCAATGGGCTCTCAGTTTTATAGGCTGCCCACGCTGGAATTTCAAACGCACTGACAACGGGAATCCCAGCCAGCACGTACATATAATACTGCGCAGGCACGTGCGACTTATTAGCCGTAATGTAAAGCGTTTGACTAGCCATTGTCAGGCAAAAAAAAAGCCCTGTGCGTGGCACAAGGCTTTTTAATATTAAGGGTGTCTCCTAAACGTAAACGTTAGGTTATGGGCGCGGGACAACGTCACCGATTGGTGCGTTTTCCTTAATCACTTGGAACCCAATCCCATGTGCGCCTGGTGAATTCTGCAATGTGTTATCGCGGAAGTCGCCATAGCAGAATAGTTTTGGTGTGTTATACGGCTTTTTTGAAGCTATTTTTTGTGTTTTTTCGTTATTGTGTACTTTCATATTCAAACTACCTTGAAAATAATATAAGCCCAGATTACCACTAATTGGAATAGTTGTGAATAATCAAAATAAAAAACGCGGTAATCTTAGGCTCGTCTGTTAAGACACCCGTTTTTGAAATTAGTCTCAAATACTTAGAACGGGTAACTCAACTGTTGTTTTTTCTGTAAAGCTTTCGGCTTTGCCCGGCAGGTGACCAATCATTGACCAAGGGCCCGTCCAAGCGATTTTTACATCAACCAGTTTGCCCTTCCAATCGCCATCATCTTCTAAAAAGACAAGCTTATTGGTGCGTGTTCGGCCGCGCCAGCGGTTCTTGATTTCATCACGGTCTTCAACCAAGATCTCAAGCGTTTCGCCCAAGAACTTTGCGTTGATTTCTGTTTGTACTTCAGCCTGCAATTCTTCTAAGACTCGATAGCGGCGTTTCTTTTCCGCTTCTGGCACATCATCTTTCATTCGCCGGTGCGAAACTGTACCGGGTCGTGGCGAGTAACGCGCCAAGTGAACCTTGTCTAAACGCAGTTCTTTCAAAATATCATGCGTGCCTTGGAACTGCGCATCTGTTTCGCCAGGGAACCCAACGATAATGTCACAGTGGATAGCGGCACCTGGAATAATCTTGCGAATGCGATGCGCTAGTTCGCGATATTCCTGTACGGTGTAGCCACGCTTCATGTTCGCCAGTACTTCATCATCACCGGCTTGGATTGGCACTTCAATGTGCTCACAAACCTTTGGCAGTTCAGCGATAGTTTCTAGCAACTCATCGGTCATGTAATTTGGATGACCAGTAAGGAACCGAATGCGCTCAATGCCTTCGATGCCGTTGATAACCTTCAACAGATCACCGAGGCGTGGGCCGTCTGGCACATCGTAACCGTAACGGTCAACAATCTGACCTAGCAGCGTCACTTCTTTTACGCCCTGCACGGCCAAGTCGCGTACTTCTGCGGCAATCTCACCCACTGGACGAGATTTTTCAATCCCCCGCCGGAAAGGAATAATGCAGAACGTACAAGCATGCGAACAGCCGTACACAATCGGTACGTGCGCGCTAACTAAATTACCACGCTCTTCAACGGGTAATACAAAGTCAACGTCTTGTAACGCGTGCCGTTCGGCAATTGCCGCGCGTTCAGTTTCCAGCCCCAGGCGCGTTTCTAGGAAATCGACCATTGGTTCTGGATCAGACGGCGCCATAAAGACATCAACATCCGGAAATGCTTGCTGTAGCTTTTTGTTGCCTTTCACACCAACCATACAGCCCATGATGCCAATCACCATGTCTGGACGTTCTGTGCGTTTCTCGCGAACAATACGTTTAAGCCAGTTATAGGCCTTGTTCTCAGCACTATGCCGAACAACGCAAGTGTTCACGACCATTACATCTGCGGCCTCAACTTCATCAGCAGCATGCACCCCGAGTTTCTCTAACTCAGAGCCCAGACGCTGGGAGTCCGCGATGTTCATTTGGCAACCGAAGGTTTGGATTCGATACTTCATAATTACAACAAAAAATCATACCAGATTACAGACCATTTTCCGCAATATATTTAGGAAAAAGCGTGCAATTTGCGTAGTTTGATACGAGTGCAAGCGTTTATTAACCGTTGCACAACAACTTTTATGGCGCTTGCGACCCCAAGAGCTACCCTTTACAATACACCCTACCGATAAGTTGTGTGCCTAAAACGCCAACAACACACCTTTTCCAATCACTAATTTATGTCTGATAATTTTGAAAGTTCCCTTGATAACATGCGCAAACGCCAACAACGCGCAAAACGTGCATGGCAGTATGTTATTGCATTTCTATTGATCGCTATTCTTGTTGTGTTAGGAATTATCGCCTTTCAATTGCTAGGCGGTGGCGCTGACGCAACAGAAGATGGTGAAGGCGGCGGGTTTGCATTGTTTACAACACCAACGCATACCGCAACATTTACGCCGTCACCCATTCCACCAACAAATACATTACCGCCTACAGAAACGTTTACACCTACGGTCACGGCCACCGCAACCCGCAGCGGCCCGCTGGAATACACCATTCAAGAAGGTGACAACTTATTCTATATTGCAGATGAGTTTGAAGTTGGTATTGAGCAACTCTTCCAATTCAACCTCTCACAAGGCATTGACTTGGCAAACGGCGTCCTTTTACCTGGCCAAGCAATTTTTAT
The DNA here is from genome assembly GCA_020630175.1 of Anaerolineales bacterium. Classification (GTDB taxonomy): domain Bacteria; phylum Chloroflexota; class Anaerolineae; order Anaerolineales; family UBA6668; genus JAHDIM01. The sequence goes on along the minus strand of JAHDBW010000012.1, from coordinate 6,721 downwards.
TCCGCCACCAGATTACGAAGGCCCAACCGCCACGCCATTCCCAACAGATTTAGCACCTGGCTCTGAAATTGTGTATCAAGTACAGCCTGGCGATTTCTTAGGCACAATTGCAGAGAAGTTCAACACAACGCTCGATGCAATTCTAGAAGCCAACCCAGACTTAAACCCTGATGCGCTGCAAGTTGGGCAAGAAGTCAATATTCCGTATAACGTGATTGCCCTGACACCTGTCACAGCCACACCAACCTTCCCGCCAACGCGCACGGCCACACCGGGTGGCGAAGACGCAGAAGCAGCCGAAGAAACGGAAGCTGAAGCAGACGCTACGCCAGACCCCGCAGAAGACGAAGAATAACCGTCTCCACAGCGTTGAGACCCAAACGCCTATGCAAGAAGACTTGCGTAGGCGTTTTTTATTTCTAGTAACACCATCTCATTGGTTTCGAGCGCCAGCGCCGCCTGCAGCACTTGCTTTACCGTTTCTATTTCAGCCGTGTATTGCGCCAAAGCCCAAGCCGCATGCCCACGGACAAGCGGCTCGTCATGCTGTTGTAACGCTGTCTGTAGGGCCGCAAATCCGTTGGCTGCCTGCATGTTTCCGAGCGCAACCGCCGCATTACGGGCCATACCGCGCCGTTTTGTGCGCTTGATTGGGCTCCCTTTGAAGGCCTTGCTAAAGTCGGCTTGTTCCATCTCTAAGAGTGTTACTAATTCTGGAGTGGGCAAATGCGGGCGTGGCAAGAAGGCCGGATCTAGCGTTGGAATTGCAAAGCGCGTATTCCACGGGCACACCTCCTGACAAATATCACAGCCAAAAATCCAGTCTTCAAACTGACTGCGCAAATCGACAGGGATTGCGGCCTTCTGTTCAATCGTTTGGTATGAAATACACTTATTTGCATCAATCAAGCGTTCATCTTCAAGAATTGCCTCAGTTGGGCAAGCCTCGATACAGCGTGTACAGCTACCACAGTGATCCGTTGTTATCGGGTCGTCAATTGGCAATGCAACATCTAGCAGGATTTCTGAAAGCAATACCCAAGAGCCGATCTTGGGGCTAATCAGCAGCGTGTTTTTGCCCAGCCAGCCCAGCCCAGCTCGCTGCGCAAACTCGCCTTCTAAAATCGGACCTGTATCCGTATACACCCGCTGATTGACCGCATGACCCAACGTTTCTTCTATATAAGCAACCAAGTCTAGCAAACGCGCCTTGATCACATCGTGATAGTCGTCATTCCACGCATAGCGCCCGACCTTGCCCGTTGGCGCATGGGATTGCGGCGCAACATCACCTTGATAGTAATTGGTGGCCAGCACAATAACAGACTTGCAACCTGGCAATATTTTCTGGATGTCTGCGCGGCGCTCCCGATTGCGCTCACTGGCCATATAGCCCATCTCAGCATGGTAGCCGTTATCGATCCACTGTGCGTAATGCGCCAAGTGAGGTGGCGGCTCTGGGCTGGTGATGCCACACAGCGTAAACCCAAGCGCAAACGCTTTTTGCTTAATAGTTTGGGAAAGGTGGAGATTAGGCAAGGATGACAAACTAATTTAGTAGACTCCTGTTATGATTCGGAGTATAAAGTTATTCCCGCAGGAAACTTGAGATGAGCACAAACGCAACAACTAGCAATTTGAATTTACCAAATACCATCACGGTCTCGCGGATCCTGATGGCAGTTGTGACATTTTGGTTAATGATGCAAGGCACATTGTTACACACAATTGGCGCCGGAGTGTTATTTACTATTGCCGCTCTCACCGACCTGCTAGACGGCAAGCTGGCCCGTGACTACGGCATCATCACCAACTTTGGCAAAATTGTAGACCCCATTGCAGATAAGCTGCTGGTCTTAGGCGCGTTTTACATGCTAACCCGTGGCGAGTTCTTTTCTGTTTGGTGGATTGTGCCAATTCTTATTCGTGAGATTAGCATTACGCTGCTGCGCTTCTATTTTATGGCACAAGGCGTTGTGGTTGCATCTGTGAAAAGTGGCAAACGCAAAACATTTTTGCAAATTGTGAGCTTAGGGCTCATCTATTTCAATTTGCTGTACCAAAACTTCATCATACAAAATGTGGCAAGCCCCAATGCAGAGACCATTAGTACCGTCATGACCACCCTCATGTACGCTGGCCTAATCGCTGCAGTTGCCATGACCATTTACTCTGGCTACGATTTCTGGCGTCTTAATAAAAACTTGATATTAGGTCAACGCTCTTCCTAGAATACAAACATAACCTTCAAAAGGTTGCCCCGCTCGCATTGCCTGCATAACCTCCGCTAATCAGACGCAACAGTTAAGAATTCGTTATTTTTTGTGACTTGCGACCGACAATGCCCATCAAAAGTTGTTGGTTAGGCAATTATTACAATCTAATCATTAACTAGTTTTGCAATACTTGTAATTTCAAATTGTATTCAAACGGTTTTTGTATCAGACCCTAATTGGCTGCATGCTATCATCTCAATAATTCACATATTAATTTTGAGTTGTATTAATGTTATGTTGAGAATGTTACAAGATTTGTAACATCTCAAAAGTCCAAATCCATTCTTACCCATATGACTGTTTATTATTTTTCACGACGCATTAAATATGCATTAGCCTCATGTTTGGCTGTTGTGGCTGCAATTATTTTTATCTTGCCAACTTATGCGCAAGGTGCTAATTTGCTCCGTAACGGCGGCTTTGAATGGGGCAGCTATGCTTGGAACGGCGACCCATCCGTCCAAGTGCCACTTGAATGGGAGCTCTCTTGGGCGCAAGACGGTTACTGGGGCAAGCCCAGTGCTGAAATTCGCGCCACCCCCGGATCAGTTCTGACCCGCGACGGAGCATCTCATTACATGATCTACACCCAAGGGGCACCAGTGTTTGCGCAATTGCGCCAAACGGTTGGCGGCCTCACCCCAGGCGAAATTTACAACCTCACTGTTCCAATCTTTCCGGAAATGGTCGTTGAATATCGTGATGGTCAGCACAAAGTTTATTCTGAGGCTGGCGAAGCTGTTCGCGTTCAACTGCGGCTCTTCTCTGGCGATGCTGAAATCTTCAATAGTGGCATGCTTGGCGCTGACTCAGTGCCAGTTGGCCGGTGGTCACGTCTCAATCTAAACTTTGCGCCAACAACAGGTGACATCGTTGTGCAACTAGAATTGATTGGTGCTGGTCATACACACGCCTTGAACGCCTTCTATCTAGATGGCTTCAGCTTATCTTCAACTGGCTTGATCTCACCACAACGGCGGGCTGAGCTTGCAGCGCAAGAAGCTGCCGCTGCAGAAGCAGCCTTAGCCGGGCAACAAGCCGCTGCCGCTGTACCAGCAGCAGCACCTGCTGCGCCTGTAGCACCCGCAACATATACCGTGCAATCTGGTGATAACCTCACACGCATTGCAACAAAGCTTGGCGTTGACGTACATGAACTCATCAGCACCAACAACATTACAAATGTGAACTTGTTATACGCCGGGATGGTCTTGCAAGTTCCAGGGTCTGCGCCACCGCCAGCGCCAGTTGCGGCTCCAGTTGCAGCAGCGGCCCCAGCAGCAGTTGCAGCCCCAGCGGCCGCCGCGCCACAAGCCGCCGCAGCGCCAGTCGCAGCAGCCGCGCCCCGCACCCACACAGTTCAAGGTGGCGACATGCTCGCCCGCATTGCTAGCCAATATGGTGTTTCATATCAGGCGTTGTTACAAATCAACAACATTACAAACCCGAATGTGATTTACCCCGGTCAGGTTCTACAAATCCCGTAACAGTCACAGTAAGTGATCTGGTAGCAATGCATACTCTCTCAAACATCAAGGCGTCTCAAACTGAGGCGCCTTTTTATTTACTATGGTAATAGATTGGTAATAAATCGATTTAGATTTAGGTAGGAATTTTTAGGTATTATGAAACGAAACAAAACACTTACTTGGCTGCATGTTATTGCACCCATCATCTTTGCACTTTCACTGGGGGTTTCCGCCTTTGCGGGTGCAGACCTTGGCACCGGAAGCAAAGTTATTCTGACAGATTTCGGACAAGATTATTACTACATTGTCCGCACGGTTACAGGCAGCGTAGTCGTAGAAGGTTCCGTCTTTACAGGCACTTCTACAGACGAGATCATGCGCCAAGTGGAACCGGGTCAATATATGTATGAGTTGTACCGCGCCGATGGCATTACTGAAGAAGGCAAGTTCACAATTCACCCCAACGCCAATCTGCGGATCAATACAACCTTCACGGGCAACAGCGCCCCACAAACAAATGTTGCCGGAGTAAGCGTCAATCAGAATGGCACAACCGCGGGCAACACCGCAAATAATGCAGGCAATAACACAATTGTCACCGCGCAAAGTACCGGCAATGGTAATGTGCAAGTCCAAGGCAATAATGGCAATGCGGGTCAGGTGGCACAAGCAGCAGCGCCACAACAAGCAACAGCCCCGCAACAAGCTGCTGTTGCACAGCAAGCAGCACAGCCTGTTCAAGCAGTAGCGCAGGCCGCCCAAACACAAGGCACGGGTGGCGCGGTGGTCTTTGCCGATATTGGTCTAGATTACTTCTATGAAGTGCGCCGTTTAGATGGCTTCGTAGACCGTGGCTCAGTCTGGCCATTCATGGGCAAGATGGGTGGTCCAGTAACCCGCCAATACCAAGCTGGCGCTTACCTGTACCAACTCTTCCGTGAAGATGGCGTTGTAGAAAGCGGCCAATTCAGTTTGACAGCCGGGCAACAAATCATCATTTCATCTGGCTCTGCGCCACAATCATCAACCGCAGCAACCATTCCGTTGCCAAGTCAACAATTGGTAGCAAACGGCGCGCTGAACAATGCCAACGTCACAAAATACGTGGTGCAACAAGGCGATACGCTCTCTTCAATTGCCCGCATGTTTGGCATTGACCAAAAAGTGTTGCTGGGCGCTAATCCTGAACTCGCTAAAAATCCAAACATGTTGTGGATTGGCGAAATGGTGATGATCCCTGGCTCACACGACGTCAGCATGAGTGCGCCAGCAATGCTGCTGACGCAAGCCGTTGCACCGCCTGCCCCAGTAACGGCAGTTGCCTCAGCCACTGTGCCACAAGTTGCGGCAGCATCAAACGGCATAGTTGGTGGCTGCTATGGTGGCGGAACGCAAACCGCATACGAGCCAAAACTAGACCGCCCCAATGAACTGCTCAGCTTGATGCAACTCAAAGTCTGGGACATTCACTATGCCCCAAGCGGCCAGCCGGGCGAAGTTTGTGTCACTTTAGCTGCCAAATTCACCGGCGGTCAAAGCGCACATGGCGTCTTGATCAACGGTCAACAAGCGCAAGTGCGTGGCCCAGTGTTGATGTCAACGGTCGGCGCTGAAATCGGTCTGATTGACTTTGACGTGCGTGCCCAATGTGGTCAAACCCTAGACGTTCGCGTTTCACTGACTTCAAGCGATGGTCAGGTGACGCAACAAGCATTTGCACAACACATTCCTTGCCCATAAATCGATAAATATACGCAGTTGTCGTAAGCAAAAGGCGTGCCATTTCTGGTGCGCCTTTTTGCTTTAATTGCGTTCTACACCCTTGGAATTCATAATCCGCCTGTAAAATACGCAACATGCTGTCTCAAATTCTCCCCATTTTTGTTAACGTCATTACGCCCGTCTTCGCGCTGGTGCTGATTGGGTACTTCATCGGCCCACGGCTTGATATTCAAGCCAAGTCACTGTCGCGCCTCGCATACTTTGTGCTGATTCCGGCGTTTATTTTTCTGACGTTTGTGAACGCAGATCTGGGCGATAGCGTGGTCACGCGCATGATTATTTTCATGATCATGGTTGAGCTGGTGCTGGCAGCAAGCGCGTACCTCATCGGCAAGCTGCTAGGCAAATCAAATGAAATGATTGCCGCATATATCTTGATTATTACGTTTGGAAATGTTGGCAATTTTGGCCTGCCACTGATTGAATTTCGGCTTGGCGGGGACGCGATCTTTCCAGCGACGGTTTACTTTTTAGTAATCGTGACCATTGCCTTCATTATTGGCGTGAGCGCCGCAAGTTCACAATCAAAACAAGCCTCGCTTATTAGCCCGCTCATTGCTGTACTCAAAACACCGTCAACGCTAGCCTTCTTAGCGGCGCTGCCCTTCAACCTGTTAGGCATACGGATTCCATTGTTTTCAGAACGGCTTTTGGATCTCCCCGCCCGCGCAATGGTGCCGATTATGTTGATTGCACTTGGCGTTCAGCTCGCAGAAAATAAAGACTTTTCGATTAATACAGACGTGGTGATTGGGAGTTTATTGCGGCTGGCCGTGGCACCAGCAGTGGCATTTCTGTTAGTGGGATTTTTTAGCCTAGACGGCATTGCGCGTGGGGCCGGCATCATCCAGTCTGGGATGCCCGCTGCCGTGCTGTGTTCGATCATTGCGATGGAACACAACCTGATGCCAAAGTTCGTGACCAAGGTTGTGCTATTTTCAACAATCGCTAGCGTGGTGACGCTGACGGTGTTGTTGGCGTTGGTCTAAAGCTGAGAGCGTCTTCGCGTTTACCTCAATCTAGACGGCAACAAAAAAGCCATCGATAACAATTCGTTACCGATGGCTTTTCTTCTTCATAAATCGCAATAGTCTGAGCCAGTGGGAGGCATGTTGATATCTGCATTAATCTGGCTCAAACTTGCAGACGTATGCAATCCAAATTCTATTTAGTTCGCAATAGAAGTGGTATAGA
>JAHDBW010000011.1:14080-47509 GCA_020630175.1 Anaerolineales bacterium | reverse complement strand
TGGCCGCTTTTGTCGTGCAGCAATGAAATCAAGCGATATTGCGGCAGTGACAGCGGCGGATCAATTTCCACTTCACCAATCCAAACGCGGCGGGCGTCAGCATCAATGCGCAATTTGCCGTATGGGCTGGCATCAATTGCCAATGGCACGGTTGCGTCTGAGCCAACAAAAACCAACTTGATAGCGGTTGCAATCGTGATGACATCGCTGTCTTGCAGCATTGTGACATCATTGATTAGCACGTCATTGACGTGGGTGCCGTTTTTAGATGAATTTTCTAGGAACCAGTGGTCGCCTTCATGAAAGAGGCGCGCATGGCGGCGTGAAACGGTTTTATCGTTGACGATGATGTCACATTGACCGTCGCGTCCGATGCGAAGTTCAGGGCCGAGCAGGTTCCAACGCTGGCCGCGCAAGGTGCCACTTTGGGCAATTAAGACTGGAATATCTTCTTGGAATGTCATAGATCTTCTCCTATGAATAAGGTGTTTTATATGTTTATTTTATTTTGTTGGTGGCACAGCTCAAGATAACTCGCCCTATTTTTACGGTGAAACCACCGATTTGGGCCAATATCGAGCAATATGCACTAACCAACTTGATCTGATATTCTTACAGTAAGATAATTTCAGATCGATACATTTCATGTTACGATTGTTTTTGCAATTTGAAAAATCACTTCAAATGCTTTAATCATTTTTTGATGTTACAAGTTACCGGTAAATGATATTTAAACCTGGCGACATTTTGAACGAGCGCTACCTGATCATCAACCCGATTGGTCAAGGTGGCATGGGTTCGATCTACCTCGCAGAAGATCAACGGCTAGACGGCCGCAAATGTGCAATGAAGGTCATTAAAGGTGACCCGGATGCCACAGAAGAAAGCATCGAACAAACGCGAGAGCAGTTTTTTCGAGAAGCTTCTGTTTTAGCGCGTCTAGACCACAAGAACCTGCCAAAAGTGTCTGACTACTTCGCAACTGAAGATTCAGACATTCTGGTGATGGACTACGTGCCCGGTAAAGACCTCAAAGACTTGATTGATGAAGCCATGGAAAATGACGAGCATCTCAAACAAGCTGATGTCTTGTCTTGGGCAGAGCAAATCCTAGATGCGCTTGACTATCTTCACAGTCAAGAGCAAGCAATTTTGCACCGTGACATCAAGCCCAGTAACCTCAAACTAACGCCAGATGGCATCATCAAACTGGTAGATTTTGGTCTCGTGAAGTTGATGGCACCAGATGAACGCACGGTAACGGTTGTGCAAGGCCGTGGATCTGTCTCTTACACGCCGCTTGAGCAATACGGTGGCGACACCGGCCATACTGATGGCCGCTCTGACCTGTACTCTTTTGGCGCAACGTTATACCACCTACTTACAAATAAAACGCCACTAGAGGCTAAATTACGCTTTATTAATATGGAGCGTTTACCGATGGTGCGGGAAATCAATAAGAAGGTTTCAGAACGGGTTGAGCGGGCCATTCACTGGCTATTGAACTTACACCCAGATGAACGTCCTGCTGACGTGCACATTGCGCGTGAAGCATTATTCAATGGTGTTTTTCCAGACCCAGAAGGTCGGCCGATCTTTATTCCTGAAAACCCTGGTGAGTGGGTATTGCGAGCGTTTTCAGATCCGCTTCAGCGAATACTGATGGTTGTTGCCGGATTGTTAATGATCATTGCCCTAGTGGTCACATTCTTGCCGTCCGGCGTGTAGCTAATTTATTCTTCGCTACGCCAGACAAACAACAACCAACCTAGCCCAAGGCCAATGAGGCCGCCCCCCCAAGACAACAATGTTGGCGCAATGCCAGCAATACTGCTGAGGCTAGAAACCCCTGGTCCCGACACTGCATAGTAGTTGTAACTTAGCCATACACCGATCGCAACCAACAGCACTAGTTTAACGCCGCCTGAAATCGCTTGTCCTCTACTATTAGACCACCAGAAGCCCACGCCTCCTATAGTCACGAGTGCAAAGAACGCAGAGAACAAGTCGGACAAATCCAGCCCTACTGCAACCGGAGGACTATTGACAGGGTCATTCGCAGCTGGTAAAGCCGTCGGTTCTGGCGCTTGCGTGGCCGTAGCAGTCGGCTCTGGCACAGGCGTTGACGTTTGGGTTGGTAAAACCGGCGTTACCGTTTGCCCAGCTGGCACCTCAGTAATCCCGCCTGAGCCCTCTGTAGGGTCTGGCACATTGAACTGTAGCTGCTGTGAGAAAACAGACCCGCTACGGGCTTGGATTTCAATCACGCCGACGCGGTTCACAGGCAACGTTGCCCGCGCAACACCATCAACCGTGGTGTTTGTCGCAAATATTTCTGTGATATTGCCATCAGAAATATACGTCACAATAAACTCAACTTCGGTGCCATCTTGCACAACGTTATTGTTGTAATCTAGCAATTCACTCGTCACAATTTCTAGCACGTTACCGGTGGCAAGTTCAGGAGCGCTCGCGGTTGCGTCAGCCGCAACGTCATCACTGTCTTCAGGTGCTTCAGTGGGAGCAACTTCTAACGCCGCATCATCACGCATAATCGTGAACATCTGCCCTTCTTGCGGCAGTAGGCGGGTCTCAAGATCATAAGAGACCGCCGGAATAGACACGGGTGGTGCGCCAGTTGGCGATAACTCTTGGAACAGCAAACGCGCCGACACTTCTACAAACGGCGGAATAGTGCTGTACAACCCGTAATAGGCTGTCACTTGCGTAATTTCTGACGCATCAAAAAGATACGGCACGTCAAATGCGAAGACAACGACCTTTTTGCCGTTGACGAGATCCGGCCGTTCTGCCAAAAACTCCTGAAACACTGACTTACTGGTTTCAACGTCACTAGCGCCCCGCAACCCAATCACAAGCCAATCGGCATTGGCAATTGCATCGCCAACTTGCGGCTTGTCAACATCGGCCTGTTGCGCTTGCTCATCAGCAATCCCATTGAGAAAGCCATCTAACTCTTGGAAAGAGTAGCTAAGCAAATTGTTACTATTAATCTGCCCGGTGCCATTGATGCCATACAGCCGCAACGCGGCTTGCTCAATTGCATTTGCGGAAAGTTCAAACTTAGACCCACACTCAAGACATTGCGTACTGGTAAGCGTGTCTGTCAGGAACACAATTCGCTCATCTGCGCTCGGTGGGCGCGGCAGGCGGTCGGCAAGTTCATCTGCACTAGGGTGAATAAGCGAGGCCGCACTTTGCGCAATCGCAAACATTTCTTGATTACGAACTTCAATCTCAAGCGGTGGCAGTTCTTCGCCTTCAGCCGGGCTTGGCCCCACAATATTTTCTAAGCTAAAGTCGCTATCGAATAAGTCCAGCTTGAAACCAATAATTTTTGCAACAGCCTGATCAACACGCGTCGCAAACGCGGGGTCTTCTTCATATTTCTGTACAAAGGCTTCGATGGTAGCGATTACCGTGTCAACCTGATCAACTTCTGGCTCTAAGCCAAAGTTATCAAGTAGCAGCAAGTCGTTGCCTGCCAACAGCGCATCACGCGCAATCACAAAGGCAGGAAATCCCTCGCCAGTTGGATCATAAAAAGAACGGACGCTGTTTGCCCCAAGCGAAGAACTCACAACAACATTGTTGCCCGCATGCCATTCAGCAAATTCCGGTTCGGCCAACAAACTGCCTAAAGCTTGGCTATCAAAGCCAAACGGCTTCGTGTCACTAGAGGTTGTGCCTTGCAGCGCGACGTAGCGCGCACTTGAGGTTTGCACACCATCTAACGTTGCTAAGCCCGCGTCGAGGCTGGTTGCCTGCTGGAATGGGTACAAATCGACATCTTGTAAGGCTTCAAGCGTCTTGTTTACCGTGGTTAAGGCTTGCGTCTCATCGCGGTCACCATCCCCAATCCCAGGGAACCGGTTCGCAATAACAGCAACGCTATTATTACTGCCTGTGTGTACGCCTTCAATATAGGCATTTGCCATTTGGCTTACCCAATACGCATTACCGCCAAAAGTGGCGACGCCTAAATCACCAGTGTTGCCCGGTCTTGGCGCGGCCAAGACATCTAAAGATGGGCCGAGCATCATGTTGATGCCCATCTCCGCAAATTCTGCGCCAACAATTTCACCCACGAGTTGGGCATTTGTGGGATCCCACGTTGCGCCAAGCGAAAGCGGGGTTGGAATATCTGTCACGCCGGTTTGCACCTGCATCACATTATTTTCATCAAACACGGTCATTGCCACTAACAGCGGCGGGAAGCGCCCTTCATCTGGCAGCGGCACGTTGACCACTTCATCTGTATCTTCAATGAAAGTGCTGAAATTGAGTTCTTGGAGAGAACGGGCAACCTGCGCAACCGAGTCTGGTGCAGGTTCTAAGTCAGTGATGTTCCCGTTTTGAGAGGATAGCGTCACACCACCAATGTGGTAACGGGTGATCAGCCGATAAATACCGCTGTTCTCATCCGTATTGGTACCGTCAAAAGATACGACAAATAACTGACCCACCCGCTCTTCAGGGGTTAGTTGGTCAAGAATACGCGCAACTTCTGGATCTAGCTCATCATCCTGCCGCATGTTAGCCGTGGTGGCCGAGACGGGTAATGGTAGGACTAGCAGAAAGAGCGCGACCAGCAATAATTTACATAGTCGCATTGCTTTATTCTACAACTGTCTGTCAATACAAGATAGTGACTGACTTACAGACATTTGCCGATAAACACTGGCAATATTGTAGTTATATCCTGTTGTAAACCGAAGTTAAACGCTTTAAGAATCAACATGCGATGGATAACCCAAGCAATGTGTTAATTTCAGTCACCAATTGCTTCAAATCGATCTCTGCCGGATGATGCCAACGGATGTCAGGATTATTGGGTGAAAACCAATTTGCCTGCCGACGCACAAAGCGCCGCGTATCGCGTTTTACGATTTCCACCGCATCGGCCAAGCTACAATCTTCAGCAAAATAGGGGCGGAATTGTTTGTAACCAAGGCCAGACATGGCCGGTAGTGACCAATCGTAACCGGCGTCTAACAACGCTTGAATTTCAGCAATGAGGCCAGCTTCCAGCATCAAGTCAACCCGCAACCCAATCCGCTCATGCAATTCGGGGCGTGGACGGTTCAGGCCAAGCTGATAGACCTTGTACGGTGGGGGTTCTTTGCGGCGCAAATCGCTAAACTTTTCACCTGAGCTCAAACAAACTTCTAAAGCGCGAATCACACGCCGTGGATTTTGCAAATCGACTAACTCTGCGCTAGCCGGATCAAGCGTCGTCAACTCAGTCACTAAGTCTTGTAATCCGTCTTCAGCAGCAAGGCGCGCCTCTAACCGCGCGCGCAGTTCCGGATCGCTAGGCTGCGGTGGGATTTGCCACCCTTCAAGCAAGGCCCGCACATACTGACCAGTACCGCCGACTAACATTGGCAACTTACCACGGGCATGAATCTCTTCGATTTTAGCCATCGCCGCAGCTTTGTATTGTGCCAGCGACCAAGTTACATCTGGCGTAGTCACATCAATCAGATGATGCGGGACTTGTGCCATTTCTGCCGCGCTAGGCTTGGCAGTGCCAATATCCATACCTTTATAGAGCAAGCGTGAATCAGACGAAATAATTTCGCCGTTTAGCAATTCAGCTAGTGTTAGGCTCAATGCTGTTTTACCAACAGCCGTTGGCCCAATGATGACAAGGAGTGGGATCAAAGGATTCATAACGATTTACAGTTTTTCATAATATCACGGCTGCCACAATCGATAAAATGTTCTAAAATTAGAGATACTATGGCACTCTTCGATTTACAAGCTCCTTTCTCGCCCAGAGGCGACCAACCTACCGCAATTGCATCGTTAGTAGACGGTGTCAACCAAGGTCTGCGGCATCAAACTCTGCTTGGTGCAACCGGCACCGGTAAAACCTTTTCGATGGCGCAGGTTATCCAACGCACAGACCGCCCGGCGCTCATTTTTGCACACAACAAAACGTTGGCCGCGCAGCTCTACTCCGAATTTCGCGAGTTCTTCCCAAACAATGCGGTGGAATACTTTGTAAGTTACTACGATTACTATCAACCAGAATCGTATGTGCCCCGGCATGATCTCTTTATTGAAAAGGAAACCGACATCAATGAAGAAATCGAGCGCTTGCGACTGGCGGCCACCAGCGCCCTATTTAGCCGCCGCGACACAATTATTGTGGCCTCCGTGTCTTGTATTTACGGGCTAGGCTCCCCAATTGCCTACGGCAACGCGGTCATCAAGCTCAAAGTTGGCGATGAATACCGCCGCAACAATCTGCTGCGTGATTTGGTGCAAATTCATTACAACCGGAACGACACGCACCTTGAACACGGTCAATTTGCTGTACGTGGCGACACCTTGGAAATTATGCCGGGGCACGAAAAAGTGCTGTTCCGCATTGACTTCTTTGGCGATGAAATTGAGCGCATTATGCAAATTCACGCCGTTACGGGTGAAGTGATCGCTTTCTTAGATTTTGTGGATGTCTTCCCCGCCCGGCACTTTGTTACTGAAGACGACAAGCTACAAGCTGCTATTAAGGATATTGAAGAGGAACTAGAAGAGCGCCTCACCTTCTTCCGCGAACGCGATATGTTCTTGGAAGCACAGCGCATTGAACAACGCACGCGCTTTGACCTTGAAATGATGCGCGAAGCTGGCTATTGCTCTGGCATTGAAAATTACTCCCGGCATATGGATCAACGTGCGCCAGGTACGCATCCGTGGTCGCTGTTAGACTTTTTCCCGCCAGACTATTTGATGTTCATTGATGAAAGCCACATGTCGTTGCCGCAAATTCGCGGCATGTACGCCGGTGATCAAGCCCGTAAGACCACGCTGGTTGATTATGGCTTCCGATTACCGTCAGCATTAGACAATCGCCCGCTCAATTTCACCGAGTTTGAAAACAGCGTCAAGCAATTGGTCTACGTTTCCGCAACGCCCGGCCCTTATGAACGCGAGCATCAAGAAAACGAAGCGCAGCAAATTATTCGCCCGACCGGCTTGATTGACCCAGAGATTGAAGTCCGCCCTGTAAAAGGACAAGTGGATGATTTGGTCAAAGAGATCAACATCCGCGTTAGTCAAAAACGACGCGTCTTGGTTACCACCCTGACCAAGCGCATGTCTGAAGACCTTTCCAACTATTTACTGGAATTGGGCATCAAAGTGACCTATTTACACTCTGAAATTCAATCGCTAGAGCGCGTGGAAATTTTGCGCGATTTACGGCTGGGCGTTTACGATGTTGTGATTGGCATCAACTTGCTGCGGGAAGGGTTAGATCTGCCAGAAGTTTCGCTGGTCGCCATTCTAGATGCAGATAAAGAAGGCTTCCTCCGTTCAACAACTGCGCTGATCCAAACCATTGGGCGGGCAGCCCGGCACGTTGAGGGGCAAGTCATCATGTATGCCGACAAAATGACCGACTCAATGAAAGCGGCCATCGGCGAAACCAACCGGCGGCGTGAAATTCAGATTGCCTACAATCGTGAAAACGGCATTGTGCCAGCCTCTATTGTGAAATCGGTGCGGGATATTACCTCACGGGTTGCCGTGGCCGAAGAGCAAGCCGACTATAACACCACGCCAGTCGAGACCTTATCTCCAGCTGAACTGCCAAAGCAAGAATTGGCGCGCATGGTACGCGAGCTAGAAGGCCAAATGAAAACAGCCGCTAAGTCGCTGGAATATGAAAAGGCCGCCTTGCTGCGCGATCAAATTATTGAACTGCGGCGCGTCATGGTTGATAAAGATCCGACTATTCCAGAATGGCAAAAACACCGCAAACTTTCTGAACTAGAAGACGCATAAACAGGCGTTCGCAACGCACATTGCACTAAGTTGACAACAAAATCAGCAGAGTGCTAGACTGAAAGTGCCCGAGTTTCCAGTCCGTTTCGGAGAACTGTGAAACTCGGTTTGCATTTACAGACCATGTACTTTTCACGCACCGATCTCGAACAACACGAAGTCTTGACGCTTGCCCCGTTTGGCTTCAAGAGCAGCGCCTCGCAGGGCCGCGCTTACGCCGAAGAAGAGCCTGCCTATCGCACGCGCTTTCAACGCGATAGAGAACGCATTTTGCACACCACTGCGTTTCGGCGCTTGGAATACAAAACGCAAGTCTTTGTAAATTCTGAAGGCGACTATTACCGCACGCGCCTCACGCATACGTTAGAAGTGGCCCAGTTTGGGCGCAGCATTGCGCGCGCTTTAGGCGTCAATCAAGATTTGGTCGAAGCCATCTGTCTATCCCATGATCTAGGCCACCCGCCTTTTGGGCATTCCGGCGAGTATGTGTTGGATGCGCTGATGCAAGGACACGGCGGCTTTGAACACAACAAGCAAAGCCTACGCATTGTCACCAAGCTTGAAAAACGCTATCCGTTTTACGATGGGCTAAATCTGTCTTGGGAAGTGCTGGAAGGCATTGTCAAACATGAAAACGCGGCCAAGAAAAAGAATGCTGCTAAATTCAACCCAGAATTGCGCGCCACCATTGAAGCGCAAATTGCTGACTTAGCAGACGAACTGGCCTACACCACGTCTGATCTCGACGATGGTTTACGCTCTGGCGTGCTGCAAGCCGAGCAAATTGATGGCGTTATTTTGTGGGATCGGGTGCTGAATGAGCTAGGCTTATCGAGCCAACGGCTGACAGAACTAGATCGGCACCGCGTTATTCGCAAGCTGGTTGGTATTGTTGTGAGTGATGTAATCAACACAACCGCCAGCCGTATAGCGGAAAGCGGCGCAACGTCAGCCCTAGAACTACAGGAACTGCCGTATAATGTAATTGGCCTCTCGGAGGAAATTAGGACAGCACACCGAGAGTTAAAACGATTTCTATACCAGAATATGTATCGCCATTGGCGCGTCGTCAGAATGCAGAAAAAAGCTGAAAAGTTTTTATCTGAGTTGTTTCACGCGTTTGTGAGCGAACCTAGTCAATTACCACCAAGCGCACAGGCACATATTGCCAAACGTGGTCTAGAACGAACCGTTTGTGATTACTTAGCAGGCATGACAGACCGTTATGCACTGCAAGAGCACGCGAAAATGTTCGACCCAAACACCCGCGCCTGAGTGGTTTATTTAGTTTGTAATTTATCTGGCTGCCACAGGTAAGAGCTGTATTGTTCTACCGATTTATAAGCAGCCGATTGTAGGAGTAATGATGCGTAAAGACGTATACCTAACGCCCGAAGGGCTTGAAAATATCAAAGCAGAATTAGAAGAGCTTATTAACGTAAAGCGCCCTGATTTATCTGTTCGCTTGCGAGAAGCCATTCAAATGGGTGATCTCAAAGAAAATGCCGACTACATTGCCTGTAAAGAGGAGCAAGGGTTTTTAGAAGGCCGCATTCAAGAAATTGAAGAGATGATCCTTTCAGCAGTGATTATTGAAAATGCAGATCCAGACATGGTCTCAATTGGCAACACCGTAACCATTCGGGAAAGCGGCGAAGAGCCTGAAGTCTATAAAATTGTTGGCGCAACTGAAGCCGACCCAACTGCCGGTTTGATCTCAAACGAATCGGCCATTGGCAAAGCACTAGTCGGTGCAAAGAAAGGCGAAAAAGTAGTCGCTGAAACGCCCGGCGGCAAAATCAAGTTCAAAGTTCTAAAGATAGAATAACCCCCCGCTTAGCAAAACACGACGCACTTAAAGCAAAAAGGCCGATCACAACTGATCGGCCTTTTGTTTTTTACAAGACTACTGCTTATGCGGTTGGTTCAACGCCGTCTTTCTTCCACGCTGACAGTTCAACAGTCATGCGCTCAAAGTAAGAGTTATCTGGCAATGGGCCAGCGCCGTAATCCATTTCTACAATCCGTGCCGCAATTTGCAAGGTCGCTGTTTCCAGCATGATTGTTTCACCCGGTTGTGCCAAGATTGGCTCACCCTTGGCAGACAATTTTGATTTCAGACCTTCATCCAAATACGCATGTTCGCTCATCACAACCTTGGTAACGGTGCGAATATCGTTTTTATCAAACAGCCAGACTTCAAACGCAGAGACTTTCTTTGGTTCGCCGACGCCAACGGTTTCGGAGATCCCAACGCCACACTCACCTAGGAAGTCGCCAGTTGCGTCATCAATTGTGAATGAGTCATCATATAGATCATCACCTAGCATGTAGGTGGTCATAAATTGTTTTACGTCTTGCCCAACGGCAGCTGGTACAGCCGGAGCGCTGGTAACAGCGTCGTCATAAGGGGCAGCCATGGCGTCATCAGCTGGTGGCAGATCGTAATCAATATCTGTCATGTCAGATTCAAACGATTCCAGCCCGTTATCACTTGGATACTCAGTTGAAGATGCAGACGGACGGCTACTACGGCGCGTTCGGTTGCGATTGGTAGACGCCAGGAACCAGCCCCCTACACCAAGCAACCCAAGGAAAATCAATAAGCCACATAGGAAGAGCGGCAACCGCAAGCGGCTCATCAGGCCTTCACCTGTTGCTTGTACATCATCAACCATTCCAGCACCGGCGTTTTCTAAAGTCGCATTGACATCAGAAATTGCGGCGTCTAAGCGGCCAAGCTCTTCTGGTGAGGCGCTGCTTTTGGCAGCTTCAAAAACTTCATTAGAGTCTTCGCCAAACCGGCCAATCCGCTTGGCTAGCATTTCTTGGTCGCCAGTGCGTTGAAATTCATCAACAGAAAAACGAACCCAATCGCTTTGGAAATCTGAGCGTAAGTGTTCTGGGCCAGCATCAACCCATTGGACAGGCCATACGCCCCACCCAATAATCAGGCCAAAAATCAAGCCAAGCACAACACCAGCGAGTCCAGGTGCCAGACCAAACTTACTTTCCATAAAGGTTTTTAGTCGCTCCATAATTTTCCTCAGTAAAAATGATTACTCCACATTTTTGTGTTTAGATACCAATACGATTGAAGGTTCTAAACAGATTTTCGCTGATGTTTGACTCAGCACTGCGCTCTACTATGTTGCAAGAAAAAGACCACAACAATTAAGGACAGCGCCTCAGCCTACCCTATGATACTGATTTAGCTGAAATTCGCAACAATTCAGTGCAACTCAAACCAAATCCCAACGTCAAAGCTAGGATTTACAGCCGTTTCGTTTTAATTACGCTTTTTCTGGTGTGACTTCACCCAGCGGATATCGGTTTTCACAGTTGTCACAAATTGCTTCTTGACGATTTTTGATAATCAACAATCCTTGGCAATTTGGGCACGGTGTTGGAAGCGGCTTCTTCCAAGAATTCCATTCACACTCTGGATAATTTGCACATCCGTAGAAGATGCGCCCTTTCTTGGTTTTACGCTCTACAATCTCGCCTTTGTCATTCGGGCAACTGACACCGATCTTTTCTAGCCATGGTTCAATGTGACGGCAATTCGGGAAGTCAGAACAGCCAATGAACTTGCCATAGCGGCCAAAGCGCACAATCAGATCATGTTCACACTTCGGACAGGCGCGCCCAACTTTTTCTGGCTCCGCAGCCACTTTTGGCATTTTCTCGCGGGCAACTTCAACCTGCGCAGAAAATGGTGCATAGAATTCATGGATCAACGGTTGCCATTCGCGTTCGCCTGAGGCAACTTTATCTAAATTGCTTTCCATTTCAGCCGTAAAGCCCATTTCAAGCACATTTGCAAAGTGGTCAACAAGCAAGTCATTTACAACCATGCCGGTTTCCGTTGGATACAGACGCTTATCTTCGCGAGTCACATACCCACGGTTTTGCACTGTAGAAATAATCGGTGCATAGGTAGAAGGACGGCCAATGCCATGCTCTTCAAGCGCCCGCACTAGCGATGCTTCTGTAAAGCGTGGTGGTGGTTGCGTAAAGTGTTGTTCTGGCAGCAATTTGTTGAGGCCCAGCACTTCTTGCTCATCCAACGGCGGAATGGCACCGGTGTCTTCGTCTTGTTTCTTGACGGCATCTTCATCTACAGCTTCTTCATAGACAATTAGGAAGCCTTGGAATTTGATATAGGAACCACTGGCCCGAAACGTATATTCCGCATCGTTATTTGCCATAATGTCCACGCTGAGCGTGTCATAAACGGCATTTGACATTTGGCTAGCCAAGAAACGCTGCCAAACCAGTTGATACAACCGGAACTGATCGCGTGAAAGTTTATCTTTGATTGCTGCTGGATCGCGTAATACAGACGTTGGGCGAATCGCTTCGTGCGCTTCTTGCGCAGATTTTGCCCGCGTTTTGTATTCTGGCGGTTCAGCTGGAACAAAGCCCTTGCCAAAACGTTTTACAACGTAATCTTTAGCTTCGCCTTGTGCTTGCTTGCTAATGCTGACGCTATCTGTACGCATGTAGGTAATAAGACCAACCGGTTCACCGGCACCAACGTCTATCCCTTCATACAGTTGTTGCGCAATTGCCATAGTGCGGCGGGTTGTAAAGTTGAGCTTACGCGCCGCTTCTTGTTGCAATGTACTCGTAGTAAACGGCGCTGACGGACGGCGCTGACGTTCACCACGTTTTACTTTACCAACATGCCAATTCGCTTTCTCAAGGTCGGCCAAAATTGGCAACACTTCAGCTTCAGATCCTAGCGGCACGTCTTTTTCCATGCCGACAGTCTTTTTGCCCACACGGCGCAAGCGAGCCAAGAATGGCTTGTGCTTGCCTGCTGCACCAGGCAATTTATCAAGCATTGCGCCAATCGACCAATACTCAGTTGGGTTGAAGTTATCAATTTCGCGTTCGCGTTCAACAATCAAACGCACGGCAACCGACTGCACGCGCCCGGCAGACAGCCGGCCACGAACTTTTGCCCAAAGCAATGGGCTAAGTGAGTACCCTACCAAACGGTCCAAAATGCGCCGCGCTTGCTGTGCATTGACAAGGTTCATGTCTAAGTCAGTTGACTTATCGAACGCGGCCTTAATGGCGTCTGGTGTAATTTCATCAAACTTGACCCGTTTTGCGCGCTCCGGTTCTAACTCGGTGGCTTCCATTAGGTGCCACGCGATTGCTTCCCCTTCGCGGTCAAGGTCAGTTGCGAGATACACAAGCTTTGCTTTCTGAACATCAGCTTTCAATTCTTTGATCGTGTCGCGTCGTTCATTTGGCACCCGATACTTTGGCTGATAGTTGTTATCAACATCAACAGAAAGCTGCGAGCGCAGCAAATCGCGCACGTGCCCCATGGAAGCTTTTACTTTGTAGCCTTTGCCTAAGTAACGGCCAATGGTTTTGGCTTTGGCTGGAGATTCCACAATCACCAAGTTGCCACTACGGCGTGGTGGTGCTTTTTTAGATTTCTTTGAAACCACAACAGGTGGGGTTAGCCCTTCATGAGCCGGGGTGCGCCCCATTCTAAAGACCTTTGTGCCACAAACGCCACAAACACCACGCGTTGCCGCGACTGCTTGCTTAGTAAACGTTGCTTCCGCTTCAGTGATCTCTCGTTTGGTTTTACACTTTACGCAATATGCTTCCATTTAATTTAGCTGCTTTTTTAATTTACGAACTTTTCAACACGCATCTAGTTCACAAAAACTAGTAGAGGTCTGTTCGTTTGTTTGCTTTGAGTTGATCGACAACCTGTTTGACATTCTGTGCTTGATCTTTAGCACAAATTAGTAGCGCATCGTCAGTATCAATAATGACCAAGTTGTCTACACCAATGGTTGCAATCAGTTTTTTAGACTGCACTAAGGTGTTTGTTGTGTTAATTGCAATGTGTTCACCGTCGCGCACAGCATTGTCGGCGGCGCTACGGTCCATGACGTCAAAAATAGCTGACCAGCTACCCACATCATTCCAACCAACGTTGATTGGCACAACGGCAATGTCATCTGCCCCTTCCATAATGCCATAGTCAATGGTTTCATTGGGCACATTTGGCCAAAGCGCATTGAGTACTGGATATAACGCATCGGAGCCAATCACATCGCGCACTTTATCAACGAGTGCTGCCGTTTCAGGCAACTGTCGTTCGAATTCAGCCTTAACACGCGCAGTAGACCAAATAAACATCCCTGAATTCCAGAAGTGTTTACCGTCTGCCACCAGCGCTTGCGCGACATCTAATGTTGGTTTTTCTTTGAACTTGACCGTTTCCAGCACGCCCTGCCCGTTGGCACTTTCTAATTCAGCACCCGATTCAATATAGCCAAACCCGGTCGCGGCATGCGTTGGCTGAATACCTAGTGTAACAATTGACCCACGTTCTGCCACTTCTACGGCAGCCATCAAGGCCTGCTGAAAGCCAGCAACGTCTTCAATATAGTGATCAGCCGCGAGGCAAATAATTGTGGCGTCTTGGCCAGCTAGGTGCTCTGCAACCGCAGCGCCAAGCGCAATCGCCGGAGCCGTCCCGCGTCCGCTAGGCTCAATAATGTAATTTTGCGCTGGGATCTCTGGCACTTGTTCCGCCAGAATTGCGGCCATCTTGCTGGCAGTGATCACCAAAATTTGCTCAACTGGCAAAATTGGCATTACTCGGTCAACGGCCAGTTGGAACAAGCTGCGGTCTGAATTAACGGCAAGCGTTTGTTTTGGAGTTTTTTGACGCGATAGTGGCCATAAGCGTGTGCCAGTACCACCCGCCATAATAACGGCGTAAATTGGATTTTTACTCATAGTTTTTCTTTTATATATGATGCGTGCTTCTTTAATAAAAGACTGCTTAGCGCCAATTGATTAGCGCATATTGCATCCCACCTAGATTACGAACATATCCTTTTAATTCAAGCATTGTCAAGGTACTGGTCGTATCTGCGATTGGCAAACCGGCCAAAATACTCAATTCATCAGCTTGTAAAGGCTCTGCCCGCAGACATTCAATGAGAATATTTTCAATATCTGTTGTTGGTAATTTTTCACGCGCTGCTTTGTGCTCAGTTGCAGCCCGCAGATCCAATTCATTCAAAATATCGTCTACGGAAAGCACTGGCGTTGCGCCAGATCGGATCAACCGATTTGGACCAGCGCTCTGCTTGCTATAAATACTACCCGGCACCGCGAACACATCGCGGCCGTGCTCAGCGGCAAAGTCGGCGGTAATGAGCGCCCCACTGCGTGAACCGGCTTCAATGACAACCGTGGCCAGTGAAAGCCCACTAATAATGCGATTGCGAGGTGGGAAATTCTTTGCATCTGGCTTCGTACCCAGCGGATAATCACTAATCACCGCGCCGGACTGTGCAATCGCAGCCGCGAGTTTGCGATTTTCTGGTGGATAGTCAACATCCACACCACAGCCTAAAACGGCCACCGTTCGGCCACCTGCATCTAAGGCAGCCTGATGGGCAATTGTGTCGATACCCCGTGCTAAGCCACTCACAATCGTCACGCCTTGCTTGGCGAGCGCCATTGCTAATTCTCGCGCCACGTCGCGCCCGTAACGGGTGGCATTGCGTGTGCCAACCAGTGCAACAGCCCACTGATCAGCATCTGTTAGTGCCCCTTTGGCATATAACAGCGGCGGGCTATCCACAACATCGCGTAACCGAACGGGATAGTCAGCTTTTTGCCAGTGATATAGATTGACCCCAATTTGATCAACCCGATCACGCACCAGCGTTAGATCTAGCGCGTCACGTGCTTTTAGCAGCGAATTGCGCGTGCGTTTATCTAAGCCAGCCGTAACAAGATCGGTCTCGCTAGCCTGCCAAGCCAATTCAGCAGAGCCAAAATAGTCAATAAGCGCCCGGATACGCGCTGGGCCAAGCCCTTTTGTAAGATTGAATCCTAACCAATAATTTGTAGAAGTTGTCATTGGGAATTGAAAAAAAATAGGCCGTAAAACGGCCTTTTTGTTGTTCAAAGCGATTTATGAAAAGCGTTCTCTAAAATCACACTACCCAAACACTTTTACAAGTAATACAGACGCTTGCGTGTACCAAACACCCAAACGAAACGCATTAACTTTTAGATTGATGTATCAATTTTTTTGATAAAGGTCTAAATTCTAAATGCACTAGCCTCGCGAAGAATATCACAGCCTAAAAGTTGATGTCAACGCAACCATAGAACATTTGCATTAGCAAATGACTTAGTCGTCGGGCAGCAGCCCCGGCATTAGCGCAACTTCAATCACGTTTTCTTCAAGGTCAATGCGCTTGATAACTTGATGAATTGCAGGCAGTAAGGCGTCAGCTTTACCTTCACGCGCAACCACATACACGTCATTGGCACCGGTGTAAATCACATCCTTGAGCGTACCTAATAGCGCCCCGTCTACCAATGTCACCGTAGCCCCAATCAGGTCGCGGACATAGAATTCATCTTCTTCTAGATCACCAAGCTGGTTACGATCGGCATAGACTTCCGCGCCCCGAAGCGCTTCAGCCTGATCACGGTACTTCACGCCCTCAAGTCGCAATAAACTGCGGCCTTGATGCGGACGAAAGCTTAACAACGTCATTGGGGTTTGCTTGCGCCCAATGTACAGCACATCCACACCGTCTAAATAGATTGGGTGCGGTGAAGAATAATATAAAGTAATCTCACCATTCAGCCCATGAGGCTTTGTGAGCTTACCAATCAGAAATAAATCTGGCCCAGACGCGTTTACGTCTGAGCCAGGAGTTTTGCTATTCAAACTGTTAGTATCCTAACGGCTATTGGATGTTGAGCGTTACACGCACGCCATCCCGGGCAGCCATTGAGCGCAACAAGGTGCGAATTGAGTTTGCAACACGCCCTTGTTTGCCAATAATCCGACCGGTGTCATCAGCATCTACATAAAGTTCCAAGCGCACGTGGCGGCCCGGATCTTCATCAACTTTGACCTCTACGCTATCCGGATCAGATACCAGCGACTTAGCTAGATATTCTACAAAATCCTGCATAGTGGTTTCGTAATTAAGCGTCTGCTGCAGCTTCTTCAGCCGCGGCTTCTACTGGACGACCGCTTTTGATTGCTTCAAAGCGTTCTGTGGTGCCGTTTGCTTTGAACAAGCGGGCAACTGAATCACTTGGTTGTGCACCAACACCCAACCAGTAAAACGCACGATCTTCTTGCAAGTTTACAGCTTCTGCTGAGGTTGCATGTGGGTTGTAGGTACCGATGTTTTCTACAAAGCGACCATTACGTGGTGACTTTGCGTCAGCAACAACAATACGGTATGAAGGGTTCTTTTTCGCACCAACACGGCGCAAGCGAATACGAAGCATGGAAATTTTTCCTATTTTGAGATTTTGTAAGTATCTATTTTAACCAAAGCCGCCACCGAACATATCCATAGCAGCTCGTTTTCCTTTTCTGCCACCCCGTGCCATGCGTTTCATCATATCCTGCATGTTACGGAATTGCTTCAATAACCGATTGACCTCTTGCACAGACGTTCCTGACCCAGCCGCGACACGCCGCTTACGGCTAGCGTTCATCACCTTAGGGTTCTGACGCTCGTGTCGGGTCATCGACGTAATAATTGCTTCGGTCCGACGGAACTGCTTATCGACTTCTTCTTCGTCTAAGTCAGCTGCCGCACGGTTCATTCCGGGGACCATCCCTATTAAGGAAGTAACGGACCCCATCTTTTTGATCTGGCGTAACTGTTCAAGAAAATCTTCCAGATCAAATTCGGCCTTGCGCAGTTTCTCTTCAAGCCTTGCAGCTTGTTGTTCATCAAACGCTTCTTCGGCCTTTTCAATAAGCCCAACAACATCGCCTAATCCGAGGATACGATTGGCGAGCCGTTCTGGCGTAAAGACTTCTAAACCATCAAGTTTTTCACTTGTCCCTAAAAACTTGATCGGCACGCCGGTTACGGCACGCATTGAAATCGCCGCCCCACCGCGTGAGTCACCATCAACTTTTGTCAGAACCAGACCAGTAATGCCAACCGCTTCATTAAAGCCAGTGGCAATTTCAACCGCTTCTTGCCCCGTCATTGCATCCGCAACGAGTAGCACTTCACCCGGTTGGGTCTTTTCCTTGATGGACGCAACTTCTTGCATCATCGATTCGTCAATTTGCAAACGACCGGCAGTATCAAGAATTACCACATCTAAGCCGATTGAGCGGGCATGCGCCACTGCTTTTTCAGCCAAGATCGGCGGGCTATCTGCCCCACGGAAGACAGGCACATCAATTTGCCCACCCAACGTTTCTAGTTGATCTGCCGCTGCCGGACGGTAAGGGTCAGCCGCAACCAACAGTGGCTTTTGGCCTTGCTTGCGTAACCGCGCTGCCAGCTTGGCCGACATTGTGGTCTTACCCGCACCTTGTAACCCCACCAGCATAATGACACGCGGCGGTTGGCCAGACAAATTGAGCCGCTCGGCGTTGCCAAGCGTTTCGACTAGCTCTTCATTTACAATTTTGACAACTTGTTGGCCCGGATTCAGCGCCTTAGAGACTTCCGTCCCCACGGCCCGAACGCGAACTCGCTTCAAAAACTTCTTCGCGACCTTAAAGTGAACATCGGCCTCTAAGAGAGCCAAACGTATTTCACGCAAGGCGGCATCAACATCTGCCTCAGAGAGCTTGCTCTGCCGCGAGATATCATCAAAAACACCGGTTAGTCGACTAGTTAAATTTTGAAACATTTAGGTCTTACTATGCTAGACTTCAAGCTTAGCGTAACTTTGAGAGTATAGACGCCATATGCAAGTCTCGTCAAGATCAATTCAGCAAAAAAACTATCGCCGCCCCGGTTGCTTACATGTTCTGTTCCTATATCTAGGTGGCATGCTGGCCGGATTCGGTGCGATAGCGCTTTTAATTGGCATTCTGAGTTGGGCATTCCCAATTCAAAACACGAATATTCTTATTTTAGGCCTAGATCGGCGTCCTGGCGAGAGCACAATTGCCCGAACAGACACCATGATCATTATGCATCTTGATCATGAAAAAGATGCGCCCCAACTGGTGTCTATTCCGCGTGACCTATGGGTCACCATTCCAGGTGTTGGAGAAAACCGCATCAACACCGCACACTTCTTCGCAGAAAACAACGCAATTGGGTCTGGCCCTACGGCAGCAATGAACACGGTCTCACAGAATTTTGGTGTGCCGGTTGATCATTACGTACGCATTGACTTTGAAGCCTTTACAGCCCTGATTGACGCCGTCGGTGGGGTTGAAATCACCGTAGACAGCGTAATTATCGACTACGCCTACCCAACTGACAACTACCAAACCGAAGTTGTCCAGTTTGATCCGGGCACTTATGTTGTCGATGGCGATCGCGCCCTCAAATATGCCCGCATTCGGCATGGGTCAAGTGACTTTGTCCGCGCAGCACGCCAACAGCAAATTTTAGACGCGCTATTTTCAAAATTGGCGTCCCCATTAATTGTGTTTCGGCTACCATCAATTATGGCAGTGCTACAAACGAACATTGAGCACGACGTTTCACCGTTACTCGCTGCGCGGAGTATTCCCTTCATCTATAGCGCTAGCCGCAATGGGTTGAACCGCCACGTGATTGAAGGCGACATGGTACAGCCCTACAGAACCAGCGGCGGCGCTTCCGTGTTACTCCCCCGCTGGGATGCAATCGAGCCGTTCCTGCAAACACACCTCAGCAAATAAACCTTACCCTACGCCTGACCTCGCGCACACTGACGGCCAAAGCTTGACTAACCTCTAGTTAATTCAGCGCCATCCGTATACAAACCTTTGCCAATCAAATCTCAATTAATTCTATATCGCTTAAATTTTTGCAATTGATAATCTATTTATGTAAGTACACGTTATGAGTTATATGGTAATACTCAACGGTAAGGTATTGATTTTATTTATAGGTAATCATTATGAAATATACACGCATCTCCAAGCTGTCACACGCCCTGGTAATTTCTGGCATCGCAGCAGGTATCCCACTGAACCTAACCTTTGCAGCAAACAACGCGCAAGGCGAAGGTAGCTCCCTCATGATTATGGGTGCAGTCGCACTCATCGTTGGTTTAGCCCTCGCGTTATTTGGCTTCCGCCACTTCAAACAATATCGCGATGAACAAGACGAAGACTCACGCAAACGCGGGGTTCTAATGTCTGGTGTCATGTTCGCAGTTGCACTGGCCATGTTCGGCCTTGGCGGCTGGAGCCTAATGAGCTCATCAAGCACAGCAACCCTAGCAGAAGGCGGGCTAATTGATGCCCCAATCGCTGTTAGTGGCAATGAAGACTTGACCACATCAGCAGCCGAAGACAGCAGCGAAGCAGTTGCAGCCCCTGGCGTAACTATTCGTGACGCAAACGGCAACGTTATTGAAGACAATGGCAATGCACAAGCAGTTGCCCCAAGCCAACTTGGCGGCCAATCTGACTTAGCCTCAACTGCCCCACCAGAATTGATCATTCCAGGTCTTGACCTAGAACGCTCAGTTGTCACCGTACCAATTACAAATGGTGAATGGGATCTGACTGGCCTAGACCACAACATTGGTTGGTTATCTAGCACCGGCTCAAAACCAAACGACGACTTTGCAATGGTATTGGCTGCACACGTAACGCTAACCGCAAACGAAACTGGCCCCTTCCATAAATTGGCAACCTTGGCACCGGGCGAACGCTTCACCTATCGCTGGGACGGCGTAGACTACATCTACGAAATGGGTGCTAAGCGCGTCGTTTCTCCAGATGCAGTACGTGACTTGTACGTAGAAGATGGCAGCAAGCTAATCTTGGTCACCTGTACCACGTGGGATCCTTCATTAGAAGCCTACTCAGAACGGGTATTGGCAGAAGCAACATTGGTTGAAGAAGTGCCAGCCCCAACCACAAATACCAACTAAATTTCAATTAGAGACGAAATAAAGCGGATGTGCACCACCAACATCCGCTTTATGTAAATGTAAGGTGGCCGTACTCGTAAAAAACTGAATAAACAAGATAGTATGATGACAACAGTATTAGGTATCAGTACAGGCATTGGATTAGTAGAAAGTATCGGCAATTTTGGATGGACAAGCGGTTTGCTTTTCATCGCCGGATGTGGATTACTTTATATCGGACAAAAGCTAAAACGTTCCGCCGCACACTAAGTGTTAGGCCAATCAATACCTTTCAACAAGCTTGCAATTTGCGGGCTTGTTTTATTTAACAATTGTTACAAGTCATAACCATCCCAACAATTCCTTTATTAAGTCTAACAATGCTGGTTCGCGTTCTAATTTATGCTTGAGGTATTCATTCGGTAACTATTGCAGATTGATAATGCAATTCAGTTTTAGGTAATTATGACAAGTTATACCCTGCCCATTCTTTGCCTGCTCATGATCGTCATGAGCGGCTCACTCGGGCTCCTTTGGTTCGCAGCAAGTAAATTGCGGCTCCAAGACAATCCAAAAGACAAACGCAAAGCCGCGCTGCAATATGTTTATCAAGCAGTGACAGCAATTACCGTTCTTTCAGCCTTTGGCGTTATGCTGATCGGCGTGATTTGGGGCTTGTGGGGCTTTGTTGGGGAGACGCCCATCATCGCCACGCCAGCGGCTAACAATCCACAAATTATGGCCCCAGCACCAGATGTCGTTGCAAATGACGCCCCCGGCATTCCAATCACCGGGTCAGAAAATGAATCAAGCTTTGCCGGGATTGACCTCAACGACTCCCAGCAGGCTCTCGAATCGGTATTAGCACCGGAAACAATTGCGGAAAGCACGCTTAGTGCGGAAGACTTTTTAGCGCCATCTGTGGCGCAACCGCAATACAGCACAGTGCAATCCACACCAACGCCCTTTCCAACGCCAACATTTGCGCCAACCCCAACACCCAAAACTTTTGTCCCCGGTCAGTTGATTATGCCGAGCCTTGGTGTCAACCAGTATGTTGTCAACACGCCGCTTTATAACAACCAATGGGATCTATTGAACCTAGGCAAACGGATCGGCTGGCTGCCAACAACCGGTATGCATCCAAACGATGACTTCGCGATGGTGTTCGCCGCCCACGTGACAGACTATGACGGCGTGCGTGGCCCATTCTTCAACTTGCGAGACATCCCAGCTGGCACAGAATTCATCTATCGCTGGCAAGGCACAGACTACACGTATCAGATCTTACAAAAAGAAATCGTGCACCCTAGCGCTGTGGAAAAGCTGTATATCAACGATGGCACCTACGCCATGCTAATCACTTGCACAAACTGGAATTCAGGATCTGGCACATATTCAGACCGAGTCCTGTCTTACGCAAAATTGGTTAGAACCGCCCCCACAAACGGTTAGCCCTAAATCCCCTTCAAAAACGAAAGCCCGCCTAAACAGCGGGCTTTTTGATTCTAACCTTCGCCGAAAGTTCAAACCAATTTACTACGGGTCTTTTATCGACACTACTGAAGTCATTCGCTATGGTTGAAACGTTATAAAGCATGAATCAAACTGTCGTTTTTTAGTTTTCTGATTCAGCACTTGAACTTGCATCAATTTTTGTGGTGCTAACCATTTTTTAGTATTTATATATATGAATAATAGCCGTTATATATTACCGGCAATCTTGGCACTATTGTCATTAATGGGGTGCATGGTCTTTGGCCTCGGCTTTCTTGCCGTTGCCGGACTGCATTATCAAGACGCCCTTGCCATCAATCTAAATCCAACGCCTGAAACACAAGTGTTGGAATTGCCAATCACACCATTTCCAATTGCGGTGTCTGGCGAAGTTGCTGAGGCAGAAGTATTGGCTGCCCGCCGTGAACAAACCTTCTCTATTGAATCCGCGCCAGTACAAAGTCAGATTGGCGAAAGCGGCCCACTTTCAAGTTACCCATCTGAAGCAAACATAGAGTCTGAGCAAGCCTCACTTTCTGCCAACAATCCAGACGTTGCACTACAAACCGCAACGCCAACACCGACGCCAACAAGCGTTCAACCAACTGCAACACAGGTGGTTCCAACCGCCACGGCAATCCCAGTTCAAGCGACAGCAACGCCTCGCGTCTATGCGAGCCCAACGTTTGCTCCCACCCCCACACCTAAGCCATTCATTCCCGGCCAACTTATTATTCCCGGCATTGGCGTCAATCAATACGTGGTCAACACACCTATTCGCAACAATGAGTGGGATCTACTCAACTTAGGCCACCGAATAGGTTGGCTACCAACCACCGGCATTCACCCCGGTGATGACTTTGCCATGGTATTCGCTGCGCATGTTACGGACTACGACGGCTCACATGGCCCCTTTTATGAACTAGGCAGCCTACCGCCCGGCTCAGAATTCACCTATCGCTGGCAAGGCACCGATTACGTCTATCAAATCCAAGAAAAAGAAGTCGTGCACCCAGGCGCGGTAGACAAGCTATATATCAATGATGGGTCTTATGCACTGCTGATCACCTGTACTAACTGGAATGCTGGCGCTGGCAACTATTCAGAACGCGTTATTGCGTACGCTAAGCTCATCCGGACTACAGGACCAGACTCAGGGTAAGTTAGTTTGAAATTCAAACAGATTGCAAACAG
Organism: Anaerolineales bacterium; assembly: GCA_020630175.1. Classification (GTDB taxonomy): domain Bacteria; phylum Chloroflexota; class Anaerolineae; order Anaerolineales; family UBA6668; genus JAHDIM01. The sequence goes on along the minus strand of JAHDBW010000011.1, from coordinate 24,130 downwards.
CCCTTTTATCGACATTCAAGCATGTCTGGACTACAGTTTTAGTATTGCCGGTCACAATGTCTGTCCTTTTATACCGAATATCGGCACCTTAGCTTGTTTGTAAAGTAGTAATGGTACGCAAACGTAATTATTTCAAATATTTATTTTTAGCCGCAGTTCTTATGTGTGGTTTCGTGTTGATTGCCGGATTTATTGGCATCGCAGGAATTATGTATAGCAATTGGGCGGTGATGCAGTCTGCGACGACCGAAGTGACACAGATTGCACCCGCTGTAGACGAACCGCTAGCCATCGCAAGTGGATTAGTTATCGAAGACGCACCGGCCTTTATTACAGAGGTCAACCCCGTTACCAACGCGGACGGTGAAAGAGCTGCTTCATTTGCAGTGTCTGTGCAAAGCGAAGGTGAAACAGGCGCAATTGCAGACAGCCAACCGAACAGTGCTGAAACGCAATTTGAAGCTGGGCGCGGCTCATTCTCAAGCAGCAACCCGAACTTAGAGCTACCTGTCTTTTCTGACACGCTACCAGACGCTAATGCGGAGCTACTTTCTGCAGCACAGTCCGCCAGCCTTGCCCCTCAAAGTGCAACCCCAGTTGTACCAACGCCCGACCCCACGCAAGACGGTCAAGCAGCGGTGGCAGCAGCGCAATTACCTGCGGCAACGGCAACACCAGTTACAGTCGTTGAACAAGCAGTCCAACAGCCAACCGCCGTCCCGCCAACACCAACTGACCCACCTGCAGTTGTCAATAATGCGCCAGCACCAACAATTGCTGCGCCCCAGCCAACGCCACCGCCAGTCATTGAGCGTGAAAGCCTTGGTGACCAAGCACAACAGTTTTTAGGCAGTATTTTTGGCCGCGCAGCTGAGCCTGTCGCCCCAACGCCGGTGCCAACATCTGCACCAGCACAGAATGCAGCCCCGGCGCCTGTCCAGAACACCCATCCAAGCGGGTTACCAATTCCACAGCTACCACCGGCGCAGTACTCAGAAGTACCGTATCTGTTCATTCCAAGGCTAGATTTATATTTACCGGTTGGCACAGTCCCAATCCGCAATGGCGTTTGGGACACAGGCGATCTTGGCGACCGGATTGGCTTACTCCCAACCATTGGCCAAAAACCACATGATCAATACGGCATGGTGATTGGCGGGCACGTAACGCTCTCAGCAACGCAAGCCGGCCCGTTCCTGCAACTCTCACGGCTAGAGCCGGGCGACATTGCAATTTACCGCTGGAAAGGCGTCGATTACATCTATGTGCTCGATCGTGCTGAGTCGGTTGATCCTTCAGCAGTCGAAAGCCTCTATGTGGAAGACGGCAAAAATCTCATTGTCATTACGTGTGGCACGTGGGACCAAAACAGCCGCGTATTTGCCGAACGTTTGCTGACAAATTTCCGACTTGTGCACGAAGGTCCGTCACAATAATCACAGTCAACAATCTGTGTTGCAATCGGCTAAAAACTCAAGATTACGTGAATTGCAAAACTTATAACGCGCTGCAAACAAAGTACTAACGGTTACTTTATCGACAGAATTCACGCCGTCTGATTACATATAGTGGGTATTTATGTACGTGCTGTTCAGCGCCGCCTTGGCCTGAAATAACACAGACATCATTTGCAAATTTAGAGCACAACAGGTGGCATCAATTGGGTTGATGTCACGGGTAACTGTTGCTAAATGCACCAATTATTTTTTATTTATCAATTTGTATTAGGTAGAGCTGCGTCGCGCTCAGGTTACTGCGACGCACAGTATTGGGAAAGAAGTAGAAAGATGAATACATGGGGAATCCTTGTGGGTAATATCGCGTATCGTGCAGTTGTTGCACATCCAAAACGTAGCGTTCGCGCTGCGCTTATTTTGAGTCTGGCACTCATCATCAGCTTGGTCTCAGCCATGCCCACCTTCGCAAGTGGCGCACTGCAAGAGGCACAACCTGATTATTCTGACAGTTGTTTTGCAATTGCAGATGAAACAAGCGCCAACGGCAATTCAGACTCTGTTGTAATGCTTATCAAAGCCGATGGCAGCACACAGCAAGTTGGCACGACTGGCACAAATGACATTGAAACAATGGCATTTCGCCCCGGTGGTGATGTGCTTTATGCGGTCGATGGTGGCACCTTAGGCACAATCGATTACTTGCAAACCTCAGCAACAGCAGGCCAATTTACCGCGATCGGGCCAATTGGCAGCAGCACAAACGGTAGCGCCGGTACAGTCATCTTCAATGACATTGACTCGCTCTCTTTCGATATCAAGACCAATCCGGCTACGCTCTATGGCGTACAACGCCGCAACGGCGGCGCGCCAGATGTGCTCATCAAGATCGATGTTGATACCGGTAAATATATCCCGAACAGCTTTCTGGGCGGAACGGCAGACTACGTAGAAATTTCTGGCTTCCCAACTGAAGAAGATGACATCGACGACATTGCCATCAATCCAGTGGATGGGGTACTGTACGGCGCTGCAAACAATGGTGGCACCGGCGGCACATTGGTAATTATCAACAAAGACACCGGTGTGATTGAACTGCCAAACGGCAACACGGGGATTGTTGGCCCAACCTTCTATCAAGGCACAGACGAAGTTGTTGATGATATTGAAGGGCTTGCCTTCTTCAATGATGGGCAGCTATACGGCAGCAGCGGCAACAATGGCCCAGATGATAACGACAAAGATCAGCTATTCCGGATTGATGAAACAACCGGGAACGCAACGGTTATTGGCGCTTTCCCAGCCGGTGGTCAAGACTATGAAGCCTTAGGCTGTTTGACCGCCCCAGCCTTCTTAGCCATTCAAAAATATACAAACGGCCCTGGCCAATTGCCACAAGACGCCAACTTAGCACCCGGTGCTTATGTGCCCGCAGAAAGTGCTGTGACTTGGACGTTTATTATTGCCAACACAGCCGGTTCTGAAATCAGCGACATTGTGTTGGAAGATGACCAACTTGGCGTCATCAACAACCCAGCAGCAAACCCACCAGTTTACAACTGTAATGAAGGCGCAATCCCTAGCTTAGGCTCTGGTCAAAGCTTTACGTGTACCGTTACGGGCACCGCCATCACCGGCCAATACAGCAATATCGGTACCGCAACCGGCACCGCGCTTATTCCAAATCAAACGCTAACAGCCAGCGACCCTAGCTTCTACTTTGGCTACACCACCGGCATTACCTTAGATGTCACCGTCAACGACGAACCAGCGCCTGAGCCAACTGGCCCAGTTGTGGCAGTCGATAGCACGGTTGAATTTGATTACACCGTTACTAATACCAGCAATGTTGATCTGATCAACGTTGTTGTGACTGACCCAACATTTGGCACCGTTTGTGAAATTCCATTCTTAGCCGTTGGCGCAAGCTCAGTGTGTACAGAAACAGTCACTGCGGTTGCTGGTCAATACAGCAGCCCAGCCAGCGTAACTGGCGTCCCTGCTGATAGCAATGGCGATCCAATTTTAGAAGACCTCGGCGGCGATCCGATTGATCCTGTCACCGATGACGGCATCAGCCACTATTTTGCGGGCACATCTGGGATCGAAATTGAAAAATCACCAGACACGCAAAACGTATTAGCCGAAAGTGACGTTACCTTCACCATCAAAGTCACCAACACGGGTGATATCGCTTTGACCGACATTGAAGTCAAAGACCCAACATCGCCCGCATGTGAACGCACATTTGCAACCTTGGCACCTAACGCCTCTGAAGAGTACACCTGTACAGTGACTGGGGTTGTGAAGGACTTTGTAAATGTGGCTACCGTTGAAGCAAAAGACACAACGGGCAAAACTGTCACTGACGACGATGATGCAGAAGTAAAGATTATTCGCCCAAGCATCGAAATTGAAAAATCACCAGACACTCAAGATGTGTTGGCAGGTGATGACGTGACATTCACAATCAAGGTGACGAACACCGGCGATGTTGATCTGACTGACGTTGTCGTCACCGATCCAACCGCACCAGACTGTGACCGAACATTTGCAACGCTGGCCGCGCAAGCATCAGAAGAATACACCTGTGTGATTACGGGCGTAGTCAAAGACTTTGTGAACACCGCAATGGTGACAGCCAAGGATCCGCTTGGAAACACTGTCGATGACAAAGACGATGCAACTGTAAACGTAATAACGCGCAATACCTTAGGCGACTTGGTTTTTGAAGACCTAAATGCAAACGGCGTTCAAGATACAGATGAACCCGGCATTGCTGGCATTGTTGTGAAATTACTGGACGCCGATGGGACGGAATTAGAAAGCACAACCACCGATGCAGACGGTAACTATCAATTCACGCAGCTTGCTCCGGGCACGTACATTGTCGAATTCATGGTGCCAGACGCTTACACCATCACCGCGCAAGACGCTGGCGATGATGACACCAAAGACAGTGATGCTGACCCAACAACCGGTCGCACGGCAACCATCACCCTCACAGAAGGTGATGACAACCAAACCGTTGATGCTGGTGTCTATAAACCTGCTTCACTAGGAGACATCGTATTCCTTGATAGCAATGGCAATGGCATCCAAGACGCGGATGAAGCTGGCGTAGCCGGTGTAACTGTCAAATTATTGGACGACCAAGGCACTGAGCTAGACAGCCAAACCACTGACGAAAATGGCGCTTACGATTTCACCGACCTGAAACCGGGCAGCTATATTGTTGAGTTTGTAACAACTGCAGACCAAACGCTCACAACAAAAGACACCGGCGATGATGACACCAAAGACAGTGACGCTGACCCCACAACCGGTCGCACTGACGTCATTGAGCTAACGTCAAATGAAGACAATAATGATGTCGATGCTGGGATATTAGGTGCCGCCGCACTAGGCGATACCGTATTCCTTGATAGCAATGGCAATGGCATCCAAGACGCGGATGAAGCTGGCGTAGCCGGTGTAACCGTCAAATTGCTGGACGATCAAGATACAGAATTGGCAAGCACAACGACCGATGAAAACGGGAATTACGACTTCACCAATTTAGCACCGGGCAACTATAAAGTCATGTTCGTAGCCGGTGACACGCAAATGTTCACCAGCCAAGACAGCGGTGATGACGACACTAAAGATAGTGACGCTGACCCGACAACCGGCATGACGACCGTGATTGCCCTCAGCGCCGGTGAAGACAACGATGACGTTGACGCCGGTATCTTTGAAAAAGCAATGCTTGGTGACCGTGTCTTTGACGATGAAGATGCAGATGGCATCCAAGATGCGGGCGAAACTGGTGTCGCTGGTGTTACCGTCAACTTGCTTGATGAAAATGGTGACAGCCTAGACAGCACCACCACCGATGAAAACGGCGACTACAAGTTCACCGACTTAGCACCTGGGACTTACATCGTTGAGTTTGTAAAACCAGATGGCTACACCATCTCTGACGTTGACCAAGGCGATGACGACACCAAAGACAGTGATGCCAAAGTCGACACCGGACGCACCGATCCAATCGAGCTGAAGTCTGGTGACAATAACGACACAGTGGATGCGGGGATCTTCAAAGGCACTTCGCTTGGTGATCGCGTATTTGAAGATGACAATCTAAACGGCATTCAAGACGCCGATGAAGACGGTGTGGCTGGCGTTGTTGTCAAACTGCTAGATGAAGACGGCAATGAACTAGACAGCACCACCACCGATGAAAACGGTAACTATCGCTTTGTCAATCTGGATCCGGGCAATTACATTGTTGAGATTACCCTGCCAACAGACTATCAACTAACAAGCGCAGACCAAGGGGACGATGACGCGGCAGACAGTGACTTTGCACAAGACACGCGCCGTTCGCCAGTTATTACACTAGCAAGCAGCGAAGATAACGACACTATTGACGCGGGTATTTATAAACTCGCCAGTATTGGTGATCGTGTCTTCAGTGATGCTAACGACAATGGCGTTCAAGATGATGGTGAAGCCGGCATCGCTGGGATTACCGTCATTTTGCGAAACGCAGATGGCACTGAAGCCGCCACAACCACAACCGATGAAAACGGTGATTACAAATTTACTGGTCTAAATCCGGGGCAATATCGCGTAGAAGTTACCTTGCCAACGGATGGCTCAGTTGCATTCAGCGCTCAAGATCAAGGCACAGACGACACAAAAGACAGTGACGTTGATCCAACATCAGCCCAAACCGATTTGATTGATCTCGACTCTGGCGAAGACAACATGGACGTTGACGCTGGCCTAGTCCCGCTCTCAACAATTGGCGACTTGTTATTCAATGATCTAAACGGCAACGGCATCCAAGAAGATGGCGAACCGGGAATTGGCAATCAAGTTGTCACATTACTGGACGATCAAGGCAACGTGCTTGAAACCGCCATTACCGACCTGAGCGGCCGCTACGAATTTACCGGCGTGCGTCCGGGCACATACCAAGTGCGCTTTGACATTAGTGATGACTACAAGTTCTCAGCTAGTGATCAAGGGGATGACGACGCCAAAGACAGTGACGCCAACCCAGACACGGGTCTCTCACCACGCTTTGTTGTGGATGGCACCGACAAAGACGACATTGACGCCGGTGTGTTCCGCCCGATCAAGGTCAAAGGGGAAGCCTTCCTTGATGACAATGACAACGCACTGCAAGAAGACGCTGAAGGCGGCGTTGCAGGCATCCGCGTTGACTTGTTAGACCAAGCCGGTAACGTCATCCGCACCACCACTACAGATGCTAGCGGCATGTACATGTTTGGGGATCTAACTCCCGGCAGCTACCTAGTGCGCTTCATTCCTGGGGCAGATTTTGAACTTGTCGCGCAAGACGCGGGTCTTGATGACACAATCGATAGCGATGCGGACCCCACAACTGGGCGGACTGCTGAGTTTACGGTGCAAAGCGGTGACAACGTTGAAGATATTGATGCTGGCCTGAAAGGCACAAACGTTCAAGGCATTACGCCAACGCCAATTGCACAAAATCCACCAACGATTACCAAAGATGCTAATCCAGACATTACCCGCTCTGGCAAAGCCATTGACTTTGACATTGTTGTCAACAATCCAAATACAACCGACCTGCGCAATGTCACCATTACAGACACGTTGTCAGATCGCTTCATTTACCAAAGTGCAACGGCTTCGCCAAACGGCACAGTAACCTTCAACGCGGCAACTAACATGCTAATGGTGACAGTTGCGAGTATTCCACCGCAGCAATCGGTCACTGTAACGGTCAAAGTTATTGTCAAAACAAGCACCCTGCCCGGCACGGTGATCAACAACACTGCATCTGTCACCAGTTCCGCTGGGAACGCACAAGATAGCGATACGGTCACCGTTATCCCAGAAGAAATTCCAAACACTGGGGTTGATCAATTCCAATCACTGAACGTTGTGCGTGATGTGCTGCTACTGCTCGGCTTACTACTCGTAACCGTTGCTGTGCTCTGGTTTGTGTCACGCGGCCGCAGTGAGGAAGACGATGCGTATGCGGCTGCCAGCCCGGCCCGCGCCTCACGACTGTATTTCGCACTTGGACTAGTATTTGTGATGATTTTCGGCGTCTTAGGCTGGGGTATTCTGCGCTGGAGCGATAGCAACTATCGGTCAGATTTAGAAACCGATGTTGCTGGCGTGGCGCTAGCACCAGTAGAACTGCAAGAGGCCGCCGAAACAGCAACTGACGGCGATGTGGGTTCAGAAGAGGCTTCAACAGTGATTGTCTTAGAGCCGGAAGAAATCACCCGTGACAACGCTGAAGACTCAGCACTGCTTCCATTAGCCGATGATGACACCACTGGAGCCACTGACGTAATCGAGACTGATTCGACACAAGCAAACGTAACCGTTGCAGAAGCTGAATCTGATGCAGAAGGCGCAGCAACGAATGCTGATGCAAACGCCACAGACAACACAACTAGCGCCGAAACCGATGATGTCATCGTTGATCCAGCCGACCCGCGTATTCCGCACCTGATTATTCCACGGCTGGAAATCAATGAAGCGATTACGGATATTCCAATCGAAGGTGTCACATGGAATTTGGATGACCTTGGCGGGCAAATTGGATGGCTGCACACGACAGGCGCTGAGCCTTATGACAAGTATGCAATGGTCTTTGCTGCGCATGTCACGCTAGGCTCTACTGATCCGGGGCCGTTTCTCAACTTAGACCAGTTGCAAGACGGCGATGAGATTGTGTACCGCTGGAACAACGTGGACTATGTCTATCAATTCAGCAGCAGTGAATACGTTGATCCAAGCGCAGTTGAATCGCTTTACATCCCAGATGGCAAAACGTTACTGCTTGTCACCTGTAGCAATTGGGATGAAGAAAACGAAACCTTCGCAGAACGCTTACTGGCTACCGCAGAATTTATACGCGAACAGCCCGTAAACTAAATTACAACCGTTAGCCGCGCACGCAAGCAGTTGGCAACAAAAAGAGTTGTCAAATTGTGCTTTGACGCGATGCTACGCTTAGGTAAAGCAGCTTACATTACACTGTAATCTAAATTACATATACCTAATTTCTACTCAAAAACGCCTAAATGGTCATTATCATCTAGGCGTTTTTATGTTTTACGCAAAGTTTACACAGGGTGTTATCCAGATTGGTAAATATTCTAACCCTTTTGATACCAATCTTTTATCGACACTAAAACCTGGGTATGTTCCAATAGAGTTGAAGACGTTCATCTATATTTTTTAGCGACAAATTACTGACTGAAGAATATAGACAACACTCCGGGAAGATGCACACTCGGAATCAGAACAACATTCAACATTGCCACAATCCAAAATACATATACAGCCTCGCGTCACATATCGCGGCGTGAGCTGTTGTTTATGGGCTTGCAGTTTGCAACCCGTAGCGCGCACGTTTGCAGCGTTGTAAATGTTCAATACGGTTGAACATTGCACTTTATTGTTTGAATTATTGATTTATGAAAAAACGAGTATCCAATCAACGGAATAGCAATCGGCTTGGCGCTGGCTATTGGCTCCAGGCAATCGTCTTGGTTGTCGGGGTTGCTTTCTTTACGTTCTTTATTGCATCAGTAGGCTTCCTAGCACTGACCAGTTTTGATACATTAGTTGCCCTCAATAGCGCCCCACCGACAATTGTTATTCAGCCAGAAATTGCATTTGTAGAACCGCAAGAACCATCTGCGCCAACCGCACAAACTGCGCAAACGGGCAACATGTCACTTGTAGACCCAGTTAGCCCCGCCGTGGTCGCTAGCGCTGCAGAAGCTGCACCAGTTGAAGAAACTATTCAAACAGACGTGCTGGGCGCCGCATTAGCCGCGTCAGAACAAATGATTGAAGAAGAACCACCCACAACTGTGCAAGAGGGCAACTTCAACGCGCAATCAGGCACTGATGAAAACGATGAACTCAGCAGCTTTGTACTAGCCTCACTATCTGAAGGCCGTACGGAAGACGCTGTTGGCGCACTGATGGCAGATGCAGTCAGCCAAGGCAGCGGCGTGCGCACCTCGCAAAGTTTTCCAATCAAAGTCACAATCAATACAGACCCAGACACAGGTAAAACAGATATTGTTATCTCTGAACTAAACGATGTTGTGCTAGAAAACATGCGCAAATACATCGCTGCCAACGGTGGTGATATTGACATCTCATTTAGTGAAACGCTGCTTACCTTATTTGGTGCCACTTACGATGAAGTCGCCCAAACTGCATTGCGCACAACATTGGCAGTCAACGATGATACGCAAGAATTGACAATGACAACCGATGTTGAAAATGTCCAAACTGTTGCTGGCATTGTCGACTCGCCAAACCCGGCTGTTGCTAATAATGCAACACCAACCAAAGATCCAAACGCTGTTGCAGACAACAATGTTGTTATTGTAGAACCAACGCTTGACGCGACAGCAACGCCTGCACAAGTTGCCGCCGTCCCAACACAAAGCGCTGAGACAACAGCTACTGTAGCCGCAACCGTAACGGCAACGACCCAAGCCACAACGACTGTTGATCCAACTGCAACACCTGTTGAACAACAGCAAAACGCAGCAAATACAAACACGCCAACGCCGAC
>JAHDBW010000011.1:0-13980 GCA_020630175.1 Anaerolineales bacterium | reverse complement strand
GCTACGAATACACCAACGCCAACCGCAACCCGTGTAACGGATAGCAACACAACAACTCCGTCTACGGCAACGCCAACATCAACGCGGTCAACGGACTTTCAAAGCGATAACGCAACGCCGACACCAACGCAGACGGCAACAACCGCCGCACAGTCAGTTGCATCAGCAGCGACGAGCACACCAACTGCAACGCCAGCGGGTGCGGTAATTTCGGCAGGCGGGAACAACACAAATACAAATACACCCACCCCAACTGCTACACGCACCACGGAAACTGTTGCAACCAATACACCGGTCAACAATCAGCAAGACCAACCAGCGCCAACGGCAACAAATACGCTAACGCCAACTAATCCGCCAGCAGCAACAAGTACGCCAACGCCAACCGCAACCCGCGGCCAACAAACTGGTGGAATTACGGCTGGCACTAATGACAATGCAATTGCCAGCGCGGCAACGTTTACACCAACACCAACCGCCACGCGTACGCAAACACCAACGCCAACAAACACCAACACGCCGACACCAACGCCAACCGCGACCCGTGTCCAGCAAAATGGTGGCATTACAGCTGGCGGCGGCACGATCCGCGCCACCAACACGCCGACACCGACACCAACGGCCACCCGAACGCCGCAACCAACGAATACGCCAACGGCAACTAACACGGCTACGCCAACCGCAACCAGAACTGCTACGCCAACGGCAACTGCCACCCGCGTTCAGCAAAACGGCGGGATCACAGCGGGCGGTGGAGGAAATCCAACGCCAACCCGCACGCCGATCCCAACCGCTACGCCACGGCCAACGCAACAACCGGCAAACAATGGGCCAAGACCAAACGTTCCGGCTAGCGATATCAATGCAGCGCGCCGCATCATTGTGCCTAGTCTGAAAATTGACCAAGAAATTGTTGATGTAGAAGTACGTGAGGGGCTCTGGTATATGAATGAACTCGGGCTAGACGTGGGCTGGTTGCCAACAACAAGCCGCTACCCAGGTGAAATTGAGCTACCAGTTGTATTGGCTGCCCATGTAACGCTTTCGAGCACTGTTGCGGGACCTTTCCTAAAACTAGACGATCTCGCGGATGGCGATGAAATCATCTATCAATTGGGCGATATCCAATATGTCTACCGTTACAACTCGCAAGAGTCGGTTGATCCGAGTGATGTCAAACTCTTGTATGAAGGCGACGGCTCAACGCTGATGTTAGTGACCTGTACCGCTTGGGACACAGATGTAAGTACATTCTCTGAACGGCTACTGGTGACATCAACCTTTGTGCGGCAACAACCTGCACCGTAAGTAACCCCTATTACAAACTAGAAGCAAAAAGACGCATTTACAGTGCGTCTTTTTTGTTTATACCTATATTCAAACTTTATTCAAACAGCCGTATTATCGACTCCGTGTATAAATTATGTTGCAATAGAAAGAGCTAAGAAGCATCTTTTTGTATTCTATTTTTTGAAGTCTTTTTAGTTAGGTTATGAATTTCTACTGGTAACATATTTATGAATTGGTTCGAACAACAATCTGATTTCGTCGTCGGCACTACCCTATTTACAATCCTCATTGTGATTGGGTTACTTGCCATTACAACTGTTGCGCTGTGGGCAATGGTGCAACGCTCAAACAACGTGAAATCGACGCTGTTTGGCAAAGCCGCCGCAATATTTACAATTTTTTCAATTATCAGCGTCTTTATGTGTGGCGGGATGATGTGGTTTGTCACGCTACAAGATACTGATTTATCGCAGGTGGCCGCCGCAACGCTAACCGGAGAACGCGCAGACAACGATATCGCGATCAATCAAACCGGCTCTGGCAACGGAAGTATAGACTTAGTCGAACACGTCGACCTCGGTCTAGATACTGTCGCAGACGATCAGCCTGCAGCAGAAATTGCGCTTGACAACGCCGCAGAACAAGATCCTCCCACAATTGTCGCGCCAACCGTGATGCCAATTCCAGCCAGTGGCGGGGATGAAGACATCGCACAAGATGAAAATGCCAACAACTCTTTATTAGATGAGGTGCTTGGCAACTTCCCAGCGTTGAGCGGTGCAGACGATGCCGTCGCTGAAGCCGACGTTACTGTTGAAAACACTGCCCCCGCAGTCGCCCAACTAGATCCAACCGAAACTAACACTGTTGAAGCAACCGCCACCACGGTGCCAGCAACGAACACTGCTATCCCAGCGACGAATACAGACACGCCAACCGAAACAGCAACGTTCACGCCAACGCCGACCAATACAGCAACCCAAACCAACACGCCAGAACCAGACGCAACGGCCACGCTAACGCCGACCAACACATTGGTGCCAACAAACACCAATACACCAACCAACACGAATACGCCGCCGCCAACGAGCACCATTCGGCCCACAACAACCTTAGTGCCAAATGCAAATCCTGAGCTGTTGAATACGCCAGTGCCAACATCGGCACCGCCTTCAAATTACAATCCAAACGACCCAACCCAACGCCGCTTGCGCATTCCAAGCTTGGGTGTGGATGAAATTATCACCACCGTGCCGCTAGATAGCCGCAGCGGTTGGGATCTAAATGACCTTGGCGGAGACGTAGGCTGGTTACCACTGACTGGTGAACACCCCGGCGACTCGTTTGCAATGGTGCTAGTTGCGCATGTGACGCTATCAAGTACCGAAGCCGGTCCGTTTATCAACTTAGATAAGCTCGAAAACGGCGACGAAATTCTTTATACCTGGAACGGCACCGATTACTTATACGAATTCCGAGATCAAAAGTCAGTTGATCCGGCTGATGTGAAGTCTTTATACAGCCCAGATGGCGATAGCCTGATCTTGGTCACCTGTACAAATTGGGACACAGATGGCGGCGTATTTGCTGACCGGCTACTTGCACGCGCCGAGCTAGTTGGCGAGCGCCCAGCAACCAGCTAACAAAAAAAACGCCCCTTTTTGCAATACAACCATTGAAAGAGCGCCCAGTTTGGGCGCTTTTTTCATAGTCTAAAATAAGACCATCAGATACAATCTAGGCATCGTGCTGTGCGCTGTTAGGTAAATTGTCTGCAAAATGTATTAAACTGAACGCTAAGCACATCTAATTATTAAACTTAGTATGTATCTCAAAGGGGAAAACAATGCCATATCGTAATGTACTTGGAGTTATCTTAGGCGGAGGCGTAGGCAGTCGCCTCTATCCCCTGACAAAAGAGCGCGCCAAACCAGCAGTGCCAATTGGCGGCAAATATCGCTTAGTAGATATTCCTCTCTCAAATTGCATTAACTCCGGTATAGAACGCATCATGGTTCTGACGCAGTTCAACTCTGTGTCATTGCATCGCCACATCACTAACACTTATAAATTTGATACATTCTCACGGGGATGGGTGCAAATCTTAGCCGCAGAGCAAACGCCACGCAGTGCGGATTGGTATCAGGGCACAGCAGATGCAGTTCGCAAGCAAATGATTGAAATTCGGGCTGCAGACCCTGATGATGTAATTATTCTCTCTGGCGATCATTTGTATCGCATGGACTACCGCCCTTTTCTAGACTTTCATCGCCAAACAAATGCTGATGTTACCTTGGCCGTCTTGCCCGTTTCAGAGCGTGACGCCCCCCGATTTGGCATTCTAGAAACAAATAGTGAGCAGCAAGTTGTTGACTTCTTTGAAAAGCCAAAAGACCCAACTGTCCTAGACCGCTTACGCCAAGACAACACCAGCGCTAAGCCTTTCTTAGGCTCAATGGGCGTCTATATTTTCAAAGCGGGTCTACTTGAAGACGTGCTAGATGATGGTGAACATATCGACTTTGGGAAGCACATCATTCCAAAGCTGATCAACACACACAAGGTTTTCGCCTACGCGTTTGAAGGCTACTGGGAAGATATTGGGACGATACGTTCGTTCTTTGATGCCAATCTTGGCCTGACACGCGCCGAACCAGAATTCTCGTTTACCGCATCAGACACACCAATTTACACCCGCCCGCGCTTTCTGCCCTCTAGCCGCCTTGCTGGCAATTGCCGCTTAGAAGAGGTGTTGCTCTCTGAAGGTTGTGAAATCGACGAGGCCGACCTCACCTCATGTGTGATTGGGAATCGCAGCCGCGTTGGGCATAATTCACAGCTTATCAACTGCATTATGATGGGCGCGGATTACTATGAACGTGAGGCCGATATCGCCAAAAATAAAGCGGAGGGCATTCCAGATATTGGCGTCGGGAAAGGCTGTCGGCTTGAAAATGTCATTATTGATAAACAAGTCCGCATTGGCGACAACGTCGTTGTGCTAAATTCGCCTGATCGTGAAGATGAAGAAACTAGCATGTACACCGTCCGCGATGGCATCGTAATCTTCCCGAAAGGCATGATTGTGCCATCTGGAACCGTGATCTAAATTTAGCCAGCACTCAAAGACTAAACAAAAAAGGCGCGCTGCAAGAAAATTGCAACGCGCCTTTTTTTACTTATCCAGGATTTGGATTATTTTAGAAGCGGCCTACTCTGCCAGCATGTAGTGAGCAATCAAGCTTGCCGTGGCGCGCACCCCATCCATATGGGTGCGCTCATAAGAATGCGACGCGTCAACACCAGGCCCAATCAGCCCAACGGCAACGTCACCACCCGCACGCCAGAATGCTTCCCCATCTGACCCGTAATGCGGATAAATATCGAGCTTATAAGGCACGGCATTAGCGTCTGCCAAGGCGACCAATTTACGCCGCATACCCAAGTGATAAGGCCCACCTGAATCTTTGACACAAATCCCAACGCTGAACTCATCCGAGTTTTGCCCGCTGCCAACTGCCGCCATATCAATCGACAATAACTCTGTCATCTTGTCTGGGAACCCGCTCGCAGCGCCGTGCCCAACTTCTTCATAATTGCTAAAGTGCAAAACAATGTCGTGCGCTGGCGTTAGACCTGCGTCTAGCAGCGCTTTTACAGCCCCCAACATCGCCGCAACACCGGCTTTATCATCAAGGTGTCGGGATCGAATAAACCCAGCTGTTCCAGCCTCAATTCTAGGGTCTAGCGCGATGAAATCTCCCACCTGAATCCCAAGCTGGGCAACGTCAGCCGCCGTGCTAACACGCGCATCTAAGCGCACGTGGTACGTCTTTGCTTTTGTTCGGTCTTGCCTAGACACCTCGCCACCGTGCACATGCACCGAGGCTTTGACCGGCAAAATGGTGCCGCGCACGCGCGCATCAGTATGCACGCCAATCACGGTAACGCCCTCACCTTCAACCGCACTCCAAGAGTAGCCGCCTAGCATCGAAAGACCTAAGCGCCCCTTCTTGTCGATCTCTTTGACCATCGCCCCTAAGGTGTCAATATGGCCGGTGATACCGCGTGCTTCAAGCGCAGACTTGCCTGCGACTGTCGCCACCAGCGCGCCTTTACGCGTAACCCGTAACGCAATCGTGTCACTTAAGGCCGCAAGCTCCGCACTAACAAAGGCGATTGCATCTTCCGTATAACCCGTTGGGCTTGGAATTGCCAACAGCGCTAATAAGACACGCTCTATATAGGCGCGATCAACGGTAAGGTTAGTCATCTTCCATAACGCGCACAATATTTGCGCCTAGCCCGCTGAGTTTTTCCTCAACGCGCTCGTAACCACGGTCAATCTGGCCAATGTTCTTGATCACAGACTCGCCATTGGCAGCCAGCGCAGCCAGCAGCAACGCCATCCCCGCGCGGATATCTGGACTTTCTAGGGTGGCAGCCTGCAACGCTGCTGGCCCCTGCACAATACAGCGATGCGGGTCACACAACACAATGCGGGCGCCCATGCTATTGAGCTTATCGGTAAAGAACAAGCGGCTTTCAAACATTTTTTCGTGGAACAAAATTGAGCCGTTGCACTGCGTGGCAATCACAATCGCAATACTCAACAGATCAGCAGGAAAGCCCGGCCAAGGCGCATCTTCAATTTTTGTGATCGCCCCGCCAAAGTCGCTTGTAATATTCAAAGATTGATTAGCGGGCACAACTAAGTCATCACCATCAATAACCATTTCAACGCCCAAACGTTTGAACATTAGCGCTACCATATCCAGCACGTCGGTCCCGGCATCTTTGATGCGAACAGAGCCTTTGGTCACCAACGCTGCCCCAACAAAGCTAATGACTTCTAAGTAGTCTGCCCCAATGCGTAGTTCTCCAGAGCCCAGCGCCTTCACGCCTTTGATTGTCAGCACATTAGAGCCAATGCCCTTAATTTTCGCGCCACAATTGTTTAGAAACTGACACAGCTGCTGCACATGCGGTTCAGATGCAGCATTGCGGATCACGGTCTTCCCTTTTGCTAGCACTGCCGCCATCACAATGTTTTCGGTTGCGGTCACGCTCGCTTCATCCAACAGCATTTCTGCGCCAACGAGGCGCCCGTCGGCTGTGAATTTGAAGCCTTGGTCATAAACAAACTCTGCACCGAGCGCATTGAGCCCTAGCAAATGCGTATCGATCCGGCGTCGGCCAATCACATCACCACCTGGTGACGGGAGTTCCAAATTACCACGGCGGGCAACCAACGGCCCGGCTAACAGAATTGACGCACGGATTTTCTGGCACAGCGCCGGGTCCGGCTGGTCATCATTGAGTTCACGGGTCGTAAAGCGCCACGTGTGCGGATCAATTTCTTCTACTACAGTCCCCAAAGACTCAAGCAATTTGCGCATCGTAAATACGTCTTGAATACGTGGCACATTTGAAAGCACCACAGGCTCGCTAGTAAGTAGGCATGCGGCAAGCAGTGGAAGTGCTGCATTTTTATTACCAGACGGAACGACAGTTCCGTTGAGTGGCACCCCACCCTGAATTACAAATTTCGGCATTGAATCCTCGCTACTATGGGATTACCCCATTTTTTTATACAGTCGTGATCCAAATTGTAAGCGTTGAATTTTCTCAAGGCAACTCTTGGTATTTGAAGCAACGTTTTACAAGAGGCTCTTAACAGGGAAGCAGTTGGCTAGTTGGGAATACAAACAAGCCTGACACTAGCACAACTGATTGCCGACTAGCCCAATACAGCCACGAACACGCGTTCGGAAAACACACTAAACATGGTAAAATTAGAGGGTACGTATGGACATTATCAAGGAAAAAAATCCTACCCCACCATTAGGCGTTGTCGCCGCTATTGTAAACGGATTCGAAGCAGTACAAGCGCACCTTTGGCTTATTCTGCCACCCATTGTCCTAGACATGCTGTTTTGGCTTGGGCCACAGTTGAGCATTCCAAATAGCATCCTGAATCAGTTTAAGGTGCTGTATGAGGTAAATCCAGTTCTTGAAGAAAGCATTCCGCAAGAACAATTCCTTGAGGTATTTGCCCAATTCAATTTGCTTACTTCGCTAAGCCCCTCGTTTATTGGGGTGCCAAGTCTGGTCAAAGCTAAATTGATTGTGGAAAGCACACCGCTTGGCTTGGCTTCGCGGGTAACGTTAGGAAACGAAGGGCAAATTGCCATCGTTACGCTAGGCATGCTGCTAATCGGATTTATTCTAACCACCTTGTACTTCAAGCTGATTGCTGGTGCAGTGGCGAAAGACACAGACCATATCGTTCGGAAAAGCGTGGGTGCAATCCTAAAGGCAAGCTTACGGGTATTGGGCTTTACGATACTGCTCTCAATCATTATTGCAGTTTGTTCTGGCTTCCTTTTTGCATTTTCAGCAATCTTAGGTCAGTTCATCAGCTGGATTATATTGCCCATCATTTTGATAGGCTTTAGCATGATGCTATGGTTATTGTTGTTCAATGGGTTTGCAATCCACGGCATGATGATGCAAGACTATGGCATCTTCAAGGCAATACAAAACAGCATCGCGCTTGTGCGCGTCAATGCGTCACAAATGACAAGCCTTTTCTTGCTGGCTTACATTCTGTATGTAGGGCTACGTGTGATCTGGGCATACCCAGAAACAAACATGTGGCTGTTTGGAATTGGCATTGTTGGGCATGCCTTTATTGCCACCGCAGTGCTGGCTGCCACATTTGTCTTTTATCAAGACCGCATGCGCTGGCAGCGTGAAATGGAAGCGTTATCAACCAACGCACAATCATAAATTTTCTAGCGTTTTATAACGCTAACAATCGATCAATCGTTTAACACGGAGTAATACAAATACGTGGCAGAACAAACCAACTATCAAGCAAGTAACATCCGGATCCTCAAAGGGTTAGAAGGCGTTCGTATGCGTCCGGCGATGTATATCGGGGGTGTAGATCAAAAAGCATTACATCACTGTGTATACGAAGTTGTAGACAACTCAATTGATGAAGCACTTGCTGGCCATTGTGACACGATTACCGTCACGCTGCATGAAGACCAAAGCATTAGCGTTAGCGATAACGGGCGCGGTATCCCAACCGATATCCACCCAGAAGAAAAAGTCAGCGCGCTTGAATTGGTAATGACCAAACTGCACGCCGGTGGTAAATTCGACGGTGGCAACTATAAAGTCTCTGGTGGTTTGCACGGTGTTGGTGCATCAGTTGTAAACGCGCTCTCTTCACAATGTGAAGTGTGGGTCAAGCGCAATGGCAAGCTGTGGTACCAAATGTACAAATGCGGTATCTCTCAAGGGCCAGTCAAATCAATTGGCAAAGTTGATAAAAACGATACTGGCACCACCACAAAATTCCTCAGAGATGACACAATTTTCGTAGAAGAGAATTCTGTCAAATTTGAAACGCTCGTAACGCGCTTCCGCGAAATGGCATTTATCACCAAAGGCATCAAAATTGTCTTGATTGATGAACGCACCGAGCGTGAAATGACCTTTTACTTTGAAGGTGGCGTGAAGTCTTATGTGCGCTATATCAATCGCAACCGCGAGACCTTACACCCAGTGCTCTACGCGGCAAAAGACGTTGAAGACACTAATATTGAAGTTGCCATTCAATATACGGATGCCTACTCTGAATCAATTTTGTCATTTGCGAACAATATCCACACTGTGGATGGTGGTACGCACTTAACTGGTCTACGCACGGCGCTCACGCGTAACATCAACGACTATGCCCGCAAAGCAAACTTGTTGAAAGACGGCGACTCAAACTTCAGCGGTGACGACACCCGTGAAGGCTTGACCGCAATTGTCAGCGTAAAGCACCCTGACCCACAATTCAAAAACCAAACCAAAGATCGGTTAGTCAACGCTGAAGTTTCGGCACAGGTTCAACAAGTATTCTCAGAAGCATTCAATGCTTTCTTGGAAGAAAACCCACGCGCTGCAAAAGCGATTATTGAGAAGTGTTTGACCGCATCCCGCGCCCGTGACGCAGCACGCAAAGCTCGTGATCTTGTTATTCGCAAGAGCGCGCTTGAGTCGCTCACGCTACCAGGCAAGCTGGCTGACTGCTCAGAACGCAATCCTGAAAACTGCGAAATTTACATTGTGGAAGGTGACTCGGCAGGTGGGTCTGCGAAACAGGGCCGCGACCGACACTTCCAAGCTATTCTGCCACTACGTGGGAAGATCATGAATACCGAGCGTGCACGCTTGGATCGTATTCTTGGCTCAAACGAAGTCAAGGCGCTGATTTCTGCACTGGGCACCGGCATCGGTGAGAACTTCAACGTTGAGAACCTACGTTATCATCGCATTATCATCATGACAGATGCTGATGTTGATGGCAGCCACATTCGCACGCTGTTGCTAACCTTCTTGTTCCGCTACATGCAACCGTTGATCGAAAACGGTCACTTGTACATTGCGCAACCGCCACTGTACTCCATCAAGCAAAGCAAGAAAATGACGTACTTGTACACCGACCAAGAAAAAGACAAGTACCTCAAGAAACTTGGTGACAACGTCAAGTACAACATCCAACGCTATAAAGGTCTGGGTGAAATGAACGCTGACCAGCTCTGGGATACCACCATGGACCCAGCCGCCCGCACCCTGCTCCAAGTTTCAATTGAAGACGCAGCGTCAGCAGACCGCACCTTCGATATGCTCATGGGCAACGCAGTGCCACCACGCCGCAAGTTCATCCAAACGCATGCGCACGAAGTTCGCAACTTAGATGTGTAACCGAAAAAGCACTACTTAGATAAAAACAAAACGCCTCGCAATTGCGAGGCGTTTTGTTTTCTAATAGCGGGCCTGCTAAGACTGTTAGGTGCGTGGCGCGTCAGGTGTTTTCTTAGCGATGCGTGCTACAAACAATGCACTGAACATAAGCACGACAACTAAGCTAGATAACATGCGGTGATCCAGCGTTAGATTGCCCGTCGTCGGGATAGCGTCTGGAATGACCTGAATAGTTGCCGTATTTGATACCGTCGCGCCATTTACATTACTCGCAATCACATCAGCTACATTCGCAATCCGATCTGGCGCCTGAGCGTTGTTATTCACACGGACAGTTACAATGACTGCTACGGTCTGGCTAGGCGCTAGATCACCCAGTTCTGCACGAACCGTCCGCGTGGCCGCATCAAAGCTAACACTGCCTTGCGCCGCAACAGCGTTGACATAGTCAAGCCGCGTATCCAATCGGTCAAGCGCCACTGCATCTGTCAGCGTTTCTGCATTTGGATTGCGCACGTTGATTGTGTAATTGACTAAGTCGCCAACAGTCACAATCGCCCGATCACCAGACTTAGTGACTTCAGGCACCCGTAAGCTCGCAGCAGCAGCTTGAATTGGCACTGCTGTTGGCGTTGGCGTTGGTGGCGCAACGCGTGAAGCAATGGCTTCTTCAATTGCGGACAGTACCGCCCCACTCGCCAAGCCAGCGTCCACTGTCGGATCAAACTCACCTGCTTCAAGGCTAACAATTTCTGTGCGGCCCGTTGCGCGATCAGCGTCACTATCAACAGCGGCATCTAAACCTTCATGGTGCAAGGTAAACCCGTGTCCAGCCGGTGGCACGAACTCAACAACGTAATCACCCGGTTTCAGGTCGCGGAACGCATAGTAGCCTTCAGAATTGGTAACCGTGCTGCCTAAGACATCAAAAGATGGCGTCAGTAAGCGAACAGTGACGTTGGCAATTGGGGTTTCATCAGCATCTTGAATGCCATCGGCGTCCGTATCGAACCAAACGTAATCGCCTAGCCCCGCCGGTTCAAAGACGCCAAAGTCCCAAGTCAGATCACTTTCACCAGCTTCTAGCGTAGTGCGGATCGTCTTACCCGTAATTGGGTCGCCATCACTGTCATTCGCGTCATCTGAGCCAGAATTCTGGATAGTTGGCGTATAGCCAGTTGGCAATGTGCTGGTGACAAACTCGATTGAGTAAATGCCCGGCACCAAATTAGGGAAAAGATAGTTCCCGTTTGCGTCTGTTTGCGTGGTGCCAACAACCGCATCATCTTCATCATAAAGCTTCACGGTTACGCCAGCGACGCCTTGTTCATTTACAGACTGCAAGCCATCATTGTTGTTATCAAACCAAACTTTGTCGCCGATTTCAGCCAAGGCAATCACCGTAATGGTAGCCGGATCATGATCATCTTCATCGCCACCGTCTTTGCCATTTTGGTCGACGTTGTCATCAACTAAATCTTCGTCTTCGCCAGCATCGTTTTGATTGGTGCTATCTGGCGTGCTGTCGATATCAACAGGTGGCGTGTTGTCTGGATCTTCGTCGTCATCAGCAGCGCTAATTTCGGCGTAATTCGTGATCGCGCCAGTTGCCGTCGCACTGATGGTCATTGTGAGCTCAACCGAGACGTCGTCCCCAATGGCGAGCGTATCAATGCTAAACGCGCCATTGCCGTTGTCTGTAACCGTGACGGCATTGTTGTCTGCCGTGGTGGTCACTGCGCTTGCATTGCTACTTTTGAATGTCAAACCAGTTGGCACATAGTCGGTAACGTCAATCGCGTAGGCGTCTTTTTGCCCTTGGTTGATCACTTTGATTGAGAAGACCACATCACCGCCTGGTATCAGCTGTTGATTAGCCACGACAGTCTTGATCAAAGCCAGATCAAAAATTGGGTGCTTCAAGCTGATCTTCGCTGGGTCATGATCGTCTTCATCACCGCCATTTTTACCATCTTGATTAGTGACATCATCAACATACACATCTGGCTGTTCACCGTCTGTATTGTTATTGTCTGCGTCTGGCGTGCTATCAACATCGGTTGGTGGCGTATTGTCTGGATCTTCGTCATCATCAGCAGCGCTAACTTCAGCCCAGTTGATGAGTTCTAATCCTTCAAAGTCCACATCAATTGTGAATTGCAACGTTAGCTTGACACTGTCGCCAGCAGCAAGCGTGTCTAGACTAAATGTGATGTCGCCATCTGCAGTTGCGCCGTTGTCTACAATCGCAATGGTTTCTCCATCAGTAGTCTCTGTAACCGTCTCAGCGTCACTTGAAACGTAAGCCAAAGCAGCTGGCACATAGTCAATAATATCGACGTTATAAGCGTCTAATGTGCCCTGATTTTCAACGGTGATGCTAAATTCAACCGCATCACCTGGAGTGAGGGTGGTCGTTGTCACCACTTCTTTTTTCAAGGCGAGGTCAAAGACTTGCCCAATGACAACCGTTGCTGGGTCATGATCATCTTCGTCACCGCCCTGCTTACCGTTTTCATCGACAGCATCGTCTTTATACGTCTCATCTTGCTCACCATCAGTGTTTTGGTTTTCAGCATCTGGTGTGCTGTCTACGTCAACTGGTGGTGTATTACTATCGTCTTGATCGTCATCTGCGGCGCTAATTTCAGCCCAGTTCACCAAGCTTTTACCTTGGAAGTCAGGATCAATCGTAAATGTGAGTGTGTAGGTTTTCGTCGCTCCGGCTAACAGCTCATCAATCGTTGCGACGCCTGTCTCAAGGTCAACGCTGATATCCGTATGCGGCGCTTCAAACGCGTTCAAAATCAAGCCATCTGGACGGTAATCAGTCACGTCGATGTTATAGGCATCAACTGTTCCTTGATTGATCACAGTGATTGTGAACGTGACGCTATCGCCCTGCTCGTATGGACCCTCATCAACTAATTCTTTCTTGAGAGCCAAGTCAAAGTTGTAAACAAAACCAAAGTCCACGGTCAGATTTTCTTGCGCATCTGGCGTCATTGGATCGTTGTCAGGGTCTTCATCAGTTGGTTCACCATCGCCCAGCGTGACCGTGCCAGAGAACACATCTTCACCAACCGTCGTTGGATCAATGCCGTTGTCGTTGTTATCGGTGTCTGTTTGGTCAGCACCGGTTGAAGACTTGTAGTCAGCTAACGGGCCTGCTGTGCCGGCATCGTCCCATTCCACAGCCGGAATAGAGACAAGGTAATCGCCAGCATCTAAATTTTCAAACAGATAGTAGCCATTTGCGTCGGTGGTATCCATCGCCAGCATATCGTCAGCATCAACGTCGCCGTCTGCATCAATATCGTCAGCGACACCATCTGCATCTGCGTCTTGCCAGAGCTCAACCCAAATGTTTTCAAGTGGCGTTTCAGCGGTGTCAATAAGGCCGTTATTGTTGGCGTCTTCCCAGACTTGGTTCCCCAAGCTATAGACCCGCACAAATCCGAAGTCAACCGTCAAGTTTTCATTGGCATCAAGTGTGATCAAATCATTGTCTGGATCTTCTGCAAGTGGTTCGGTATCACCTAAGACAATCGTTGCAGACAGCACTTCATCACCAATCGCAGCTGGATCAATGCCGTTGTCATTGTTGTCAACATCGTCCGCGCTGCTACCAGTCGAAGAACGGTAGCCCGCTAATGGTCCCGGCGTGCCATTGTCATCCCATTCAATCGCCGGGATTGAAACAAGATAGTTACCGGCAAGCAAGTTATCAAACAGATAAAGACCATCTGCGTCGGTGGTGTCCATTGCCAACATGTCGTCAGCGTCTATATCACCATCGGCATCAATATCATCTGGAGCTCCATCCGCATCAGCGTCTTGCCAGAGTTCAACCCAAATGTCTTCTAACAAGGGTTCATCCGTATCAATTAGCCCATTATCGTTATCATCTAGCCAAACTTGGTT
>JAHDBW010000131.1:4017-9508 GCA_020630175.1 Anaerolineales bacterium | reverse complement strand
TACCGCATTTATCAAATAGCAGTCTCGCTAGTCTCATAATTTGGCGAATTAAATGCTTAATCTCACGCGTGCGAACTTGCGGCTACGCTTAACTTTTGTGTGAATTCACATAAGGCGTAGAGTATTGACCTCTCTGCGCTGCTGGATCCCTTTACTGCCTGTGTGGCATTCAAGACCAGCGCTTTATGGGGATTTTGCGCAAGCGGTGGGTCAATTTATTTAGCCGATTCAGCCTTTTCTAATTTCTACAATCAACCGTCCGAGACTACAGAGTGCTGCTGTTTCCAGCTGATAATTTTCTACGCGGCGCATCGTGCCAGTGCCGGTTTTACGAACTGGCGCTTCCCAAACCTGCTCGATGGGCGTCCAACCGGCAATGGATACAGGTAATGCTGTTGCCTCAGTTTCTGCCAAGACACACCAAACAATTAAGTCTGCTTTATGCACTAGGTGCTCACGTTGCTTGACCGCGACGCAGCGCCCAAGGTCTCGCCAGTGTTGGCGATGCCATGTTTTGACCTCGATGCGCAGGTTGCGCTTTGTGTTTTGTACCTCTAAATCACAGCGTGCTTCTCGGTCTGGATATTGAAAGTGGGGCGCAAATGTAATGTGATGCTGCTGTAAGAATTTCCCCACAGCAATTTCGCCGAGTTTCCCAATCAGATGTGAGCGGGCTTTGTTGGGATAGTGCCCAGCTTTGCTGGCCCAGCGCTGATGCGATTGCGCCGCGCTTTTGCGTGCCCACGCAACGTCTTTTTCTGAAAGTTGAATATTGAGAAACTTTAGAGTCATTAATGCGTATTAACGACAACAGCACAGTTATTTCTTGATGCAAACAGACTTATAACGCTCGCCAAAAGCTGCGTATAGGCAATAAGGTGTTGTTGTTTTCATGATTGATAACCCAGGAGCGCCAAATCTGCACAGTATCTTTAGATTCTGACGCTGACAAACGCTAGATAGTGCGATACATTTAGTTAGCTTAACTTACTAATTCGCATGCTAGCCGAACAAACATCCGCGCAGACAGTTGCGCAACTCTTTTTCCAAGTCGCCCGACGGATGCAGGACTTTATGTCCCCTGAAGACTTGGCACTTTCGCCGGTGCACTTAGGCGTGCTAGACAAAATCATGTCTGAGCCGCGTACCAATGGCAAAGAGATTGCGGCGCATTATTCAATTACACCGGCATCGGCCAGTGCAATTTTGAAGCGATTAGAAACAGAAGGGCATATTGTGAGAGAGCGGGCAGACTATGACCGCCGTAGCTTCAGTTGGCAAGTTACCGAAGCCGGACACAACGCAATGTGCGCTACTGTACAGCAAATGAACGTGAACCTAGCGCCTTTCTTCGATACGCTCACGGATCACCAAAGAAAAGAATTAGTTGGAATCTTCCAAAAATTGATTGAACAGTAAAGTCAACCGCTACGGCGGATATTGAAAACAGTTCATTGTAAAAAAGACTTTACGAAGTTATCAGGAGTAGTCACTTGGCTAAAAAGAGCAGTAAAAAACGGGTTGTCCCACGTTGGTTAGTTGTCTTAGGCATTATTGGATTTGTCGGCTTGTCTGGTTACCTTACTTGGCGGGTGATCAATCCAATTCAAGTGGCGCAAAGCGGCGATGCCGATGCGGCTGCTGATGTTGCTGAAGGCGGCGCGTCTGGTCCGTTTGCTTTCTTGCAACGCGGCAGCGAAGACGCTGTTATTGAAACTGGCGCAGTTGTTTCCATTGACGCGATCCAAAGCGTTGAGGCGTCTGGTGGTCTAGAAGCCTTGCAAAATGACAACGTCTTTTGGGAAACGTCTGGCCGGGTTGGCGAAGTATTGATCAACGTTGGCGATGAAGTGGTCAAAGGCGATGTGATGATGACCATTGAAACGGCGTCTGTTTCTGAACAAATCATCAACACCCAAGCTGAACTATTGGCTGCCCAAACGGCACTTAATGATTTGCTAAACCCAACGCAATTGCAAATTGCGCAGGCTTGGGATGCGATTGTTGTGGCGCGTGAAACGCTAGATGATGCAAAAGATACCGTGCGTGACCTGACCTATGTTGACCATGAGTATTACCAAGACGAAATTGAAAAGATGGAAGACGCGGTTGATCAGGCGCAGCGTCAGCTTGAAACGGCTGAACGCGGCGTAATTGCTGCTGATCGACAAGCCGTTGCTGCGCAACAAACCGCAGAAACACTCGCGTTTGAAGCGCAAAAAACTGAACGCACTATCAACAATGCTGTCCTAACCACTGAGCAACAAGGCGCTCTCGTAGAGCTTGGGCCGTTGGTCGATGCTGTAAAAGCCGCACAATCTGAGTTGCAATATAACCAAGAGCAGTTTGGCAATGCGCAAGTGGCTCATAACGACAACTGTAAAACGCGCGCTGAAGATGAAGACTTGCCAGAGTGTCGCACTACAGATGCAATTCACTATAACCAAAGTCTGGATCAGTGGACGCAAAATGTGCTGGACGCCGAACGCAAGTTGGAAAAAGCCCAGCTTGATTTAGATGTTGCCCGGCAAAATAACGCCAAGGTTGAAGAAGATGCCTTGTTCCAAGCACAAGAGACAGCACTTAGCCTAGAGCAGCAATCGACTAATAATCAAAATGCGATGGCCGATGCGCAGCAAGCAAAAGATGACGCTTTCCGTGACATCTCAGATGCGAATGAAGCGATTGCAGATGCACAAGAAGATTTGGCTGAAGCCATTGAAGATTATGAAATTGCCCAAGGTGAACCGGGCACGTTTGAAGTTGCCGATGCGCAATCAAAACTCCAGCTGGCTGAAGCCGACTTGGCTGACAAAGAAAAGACGTACGATGAACTTGTAAACGGCGCAGATCCAATTGACATTGCGGCAGCCGAAGCCCGCATTTTAGCGGCTGAGATTACGTTGTCTAAGCTGAACCTGTTAGCACCATTTGACTCAACCGTGTTGGAAACCAACTACATGCCGGGTGACACCGTGCAAAATAGTCAATACGCTGTGCAACTGGCAGACTTGACCCAGCTCCACATTATCTTGTCGATTGATGAAACCGATGTGCCGCAAATTCAAGTTGGGCAAGAGGCCACGCTGACCTTTGACTCCATTCCAAATGAAGAATTTAGTGGCGTGGTGACAGACATCGCAGCATTTGGTGAAGAGACGCAGGGCATTGTGCGCTATGACGTGCAAATTGACCTGACCGATAAAGATGATCGCCTCAAGCTTGGCATGACCGCGAATGTTGAAATTGTCACTGACATTTTAGAAGGCGCGCTGGCAGTCCCGCTGGACACAATCCAATTGGATGATGAAGGCGAATATGTCATGTTGCTGGAGCCAGATGGCGTCACGCAAACGCGCGTGCCGGTTGTGACGGGCTTGCTACAGGACGATCTGGTGCTGGTTGAAGGTGAATTGAGCGAAGGCCAAGAACTGGTCTTGTTTGATCCACGCGCAACGGATGCTGGCGGTCCATTTGGTGGCGGAGAATAAACAATGACAACTGAAGACGCTGAAGATTACGTAATTGATGGTCGCAATCTGACCAAGGTCTACACCATGGGCGACAACGAAGTGCGCGCCTTAGATGGGGTGGATGTCAAAATCAAACGCGGCGAGCTCTTATCAATCATGGGCCCGTCTGGCTCTGGCAAAAGTACGCTGATGGCAATTCTGGGCTGCTTAGACTCGCCAACCTCGGGTGAATATATGCTCGATGGTGAGCCTGTCCATGCTTTAGGTGATAACGCCTTAGCGACCATCCGCAGTAAGCAACTGGGGTTTGTCTTCCAACAGTTCAACCTTTTACCGCGTACCTCTGCAATGGAACAAGTTTCGATGCCGATGATTTACGCGGGTGTGCGCGGTCGTAAACGCAAACAGCGTGCAGAAAAAATGCTTCAGTTGGTTGGGCTAGGCGAACGGATGGACCACACGCCAGCTGAGCTTTCTGGTGGTCAGCAGCAGCGCGTGGCGATTGCGCGGAGCTTAGCGAATGATCCTGCGATTTTGCTGGCTGATGAACCGACCGGGGCGTTAGACACTAAAACGGGGATTGAGATTATGGCGCTTTTCAAACGCCTCAACCGCGAAGAAGGCATTACGGTCATCATCGTGACGCACGATGTAGAAGTGGCCGAACAAACGCCGCGTGTGATCCACATTCGGGACGGGCTGATTGAAAAAGACGTGATTAATGAAACGGTGGTTGATATCGATCCTGATAGTATTCCAGCGCACTAAAGAGACACTATGAATCTAATTGAAAATGTCCGCGTTGCCATTCGGGCGCTGCTTGCAAATAAGCTGCGGGCCATGCTCACCATGCTGGGGATTATTATCGGCTCGGGCGCGGTGGTTGCTTTGATGTCGTTTGGGAACGGCGCAACCTCTGCAATTACCGAACAAATTGAAGGCATTGGCTCTAACCTAGTGACGCTCTTGCCCGGGCGTTTTGAAGGAGGCGGACCAGACGCTGCCGCTAACGCCGATCCGCTGGAATATGACGACTACGTCTCGATCAAAGAGAACGTGCCGATTGCGGGGCGGTTAGCGCCGTCAATTGAAAACTTTGGCACGGTTGTGTATTCAAACAATTCTGTCAATGCGGCTGTGATTGCGTCTACGCCAGAGTATTTAGATATTCGCAATTTTGAAATTGAACTGGGGCGTCCGCTGACCGCTTCAGACAATGCCACCGGCGCACGCGTGGCCGTAATTGGGCCCGATTTGGGCACCGAATTGTTTGGTGGCCTGAATCCGGTTGGGCGCAGTATTAAAGTAAACGGCGTCTTCTTTGAAGTGGTGGGCGTGACCGTTGCCAAAGGTGGCGGGTTTGGCGGCTCAGATGATGAGAACGTCTTTATCCCGATTGAAACTGGCTACAAGCGTTTGTACGGCAATAGCATGGTCACTAACGGTAAACGCACCGTTTCCAACGTGATTATTTCGCCGCTCAATGCCGACGATGTTGACCAAGCTATGGTTGAAGTGGAGCGCCTAATGCGCCGCCGCCGTGGCCTAAAGCTTAGCGATGATTTGGACTTCACCTTGTTTAGCCAGAACGCGTTCCTGGATGCATTCTCCGCCATTACGGCAACGCTGACGGCGTTCTTGGGTGTTATTGCGGGCATCTCGCTGCTAGTTGGCGGGATTGGTGTGATGAATATTATGCTGGTCTCTGTAACAGAGCGCACGCGTGAAATTGGGTTACGGAAGGCGGTCGGTGCCAAGCGGGCGACTATTCTGACTCAGTTCCTAATTGAAACCATGATGCTCAGCCTAGTGGGTGGGGCGATTGGGGTAACCTTCGGCTGGGGGGTCTCAACAATTGTGCGGCAACTTGATATTCTGGATGCGCAAGTCACAATGGGGTCGATTGTTTTAGCCTTCTCAGTGGTGGCAATTATTGGGATTGTCTTTGGTATTTATCCAGCAATGCGCGCTAGCCGCCTGAGCCCAATTGAAGCGTTGCGGTATGAATAATACGTAGT
>JAHDBW010000131.1:0-3917 GCA_020630175.1 Anaerolineales bacterium | reverse complement strand
AACACCTCGCATTTGCGAGGTGTTTTTAATTGTCAGGTTCCATAAACCAATGGCGCTTGTCATCCCAACCGACAAAGATCTTTTCACTGGCAGGGTTTTTAGGACGGCCTGCAATTGCCGCGTGCAACCCATTCATCGCGGGTGTGAATTTCGCAACGAACTGAGGGTCTTGGCCATGCTGCATCTCTCTACACCAAGCCATAAATTGATCGAGTTGGTCTGGGTCTAAGAACGAAAGATAAAAGACCATTTGTCGCCATGCATATGCTGCGTTCTTGAGTTTATGTAGTCGCTGTCGCCACTCAAGATTTGGGAGTTGTAGCCAGCCTGTTGCAGACATAAAACACTTGCGTGCCATGTACACCAGCTGATTTTCCAACTTTTTCTCTAATCCAGCGGCTATAAATAACGGCATCAGATTATGGGTTGTTAAAATCTGGCTTTGCTCAAGAATCATGCCATTTGTTGCAGGCTTCCAAAGCTCGAAAGTGCGCCCGGCACGTTTTTCGCACAGTTGCTCAAAATAGGGCAGTGCCCGATAAGACACCTTAGGCATTTGTGCGTTGTCGATTTGTAGAAGCTGTGTGTAATCGATTTCGTAATAGCGTGCATACAACGAAGACTGTAACGCTTCCGCGCTAATCTGCGCTGCCTGTAGATACTTATTGCTAAAACCACCCATGAAGATATCCCCAGCAAGTTCTTCCACAAATGGAAGTGTTATGTCGGCTTGTTTTGCCAATGCTCGTAATTCTTTGATTAGCGGATTAGGCAGAATTCGGTCAGGGAAAGTCGAAAGCACTAAGGTTGCGATTTGTTCAAATAGCACTTTGCTCGCAGATTGTGAGCGTGATGAATTGTGCGTGACGTTCTCTGATAGCGCGGAGTACCACGGGATTTCTCCTATTTGTCTTTGCTGTTGGTAGAAAAGGAGTAACAAAGAGCGTTGCTTGCGGAACGCTGTGTAAAGGCTCCATTGCAGGAATTGTAAATTCGAGTCATCAATCCCTTTTGTAATTATTAGCCCGCTTAACGATGGTAGTTGCTGTGCTAATGCTTCTGCTGACCGGATGGTTTGGGTCTTGAGATGTTGTTCTAACGTATTCCATTGTGTGCTTACTAATTTATCTGTAAAAAATAGCGGCACTGTTTCTACATTGACTTCTGTTGCCGTCTTTTGGGCTAAGGTCTTGATCTCCTCCGCAGACAGACCCTCTTCCTCATAATAGGGTTTCAGATTGGTGAGCAATGTCGTTTGAATGGTTTTGTACAACGGACCTGCAACTTGTTTAGCTTGGCGGGCGCGTAATTGCTGATGTTTTTCAGAGCCTGGTTCGCCATATTTTGCGATGAACCGCTGCAACAATGGCGTTATGGTGGCTAAATGTTGTGCAGTAAATTGATAATTTTGCGAACTGAGGCTCGCTAACATTTGGCGCAGTTTGAAGAATGTGCCGTTTGGGTGATGGAGCCTTGAACGCAAGTGGTACGTTTCCTCTGCTGCGTTGAGGTCTTCAAGCAATTGAGCTGCCTGTACTGCAAAATCAGGCTTGGCTGCCATCATCAGTCCGCTTGGCGCTTCACTTTCGGCTTGTAATGTTTCGGCAGGGACTATCGTTAGAAATAGCCGCACGATTGCATCATAAAGCGGTAGCCAGACTTGGATGGTTTCTCTCTGTTGGAGAATTTTTGTGTCCTGCTGATAACGTGCGATTGATGCTGTCACCTGCTTGACTGATCTTGCGGTGATTTGCTCATCTGGGAGCGTGCGCGGCTTGTCTGTCACGATTGGATAGAACCGCAGCCGGTCAAACCAAGGTGTAATAGTCTGAATAAGGGCTTGTGCGGCGCGGTATTCATGGATTTCCAATAACCACGCGATAACAAGCAGCGCACCGTGTTCTACAGTTGGTAGGCGATAGGTATTTTGCTGACGATACTGATTGAGCAGCGCAAGACCCTCGTCTGAAAGATAGTATGCATTTATGTATCGCCGCGCCGCTTCGTCTGGCGTAATCTGTAATTTTGCACACAAAGCGACTTCATCAGGCGCTAGTTCTCCGCCAGCGAGAAATTTACCCGTGACAAATCCACCGGTTACAACTTCTAACGTGACCCAGCTAGGGGCGTTGCGAATTGGTGTTCGTGAGCCAATCTGAAACACCCCTTCTTGCATATTGTTGATAACCGACTGCCATTTCTGCACACGCTTTTCAGCATTTTGTTTGTCCACTGCTGTAACCGCAGAATCTACGGCAGATAAGGCTTTACTTAACTGCGTCCATGCATAGCCACTGCCAATTGGATTTGTAGATCTATTTGAGAAGAATCGATTAAACATGAGGGTTAGCGGTTTAAATTGAGGCCCGGGAGCTGGGATCGAACCAGCGCCATCTCGGTCAAGAGCCAAGCGTTCTGCCACTGAACTATCCCGGGACGATTGAATTTATACTAACAAAAAAAGACTGTCAGTGGAAGTTGTACGCACTACAAATTACAGCGCTTGCGCAATAGTCAGTGCATTTGCCTTCACATACGCAATATCAGCCTGATACAGCAAGTGATGCCCATCACGAATGTTGGCTTGAAACGCTTCATTACCCGCTGCTGCGCCGTTCAAAATAGTCTGCACCATGACCTCTAGTCGTTCAGAAATTACGCTTGGTAAGTGCTGCCGTTGGTCTTTTGCAAGCCCATAGTGCGCACAGAATAAACACGCCCGTTGCGTTTGTTGTTCAATTGTGCCGATGCCGTCTGGATTGTTGGCGCTGGTGAAAGGTGCCCAGCGATATAGCGCGTAGGCAATATCCCATAAGCGTGGGGCTGGGTGCGCGGTATCAAAGTCGATGATGCCAACGGCTGTGTTGCCGTCTAAGACCACGTTGTAAGGCGCAAAGTCGCCGTGACAAATCACTTCCGCCGGGGAGCGGGGCGGTAATTGCCATTGGTATTGGCTAAGATCGTTTTCTAGGAAAGAGACGGTAGCATCATGATAATTGCGTAACAACTCAGCCGCCGAAGTGAGCGCCTCTTGGCTCAGCGCTTGCGGCGTAAGTGGATAGTTACTGACATGCCCCGGAATAAACGAAACGTGCTCAGTGCCGTCTGGATCGATGCCCAAAGGCTGTGGCACGCGTTGAAATCCTTGCGCAATAACATGCTTGAGCAACGCGTGAACCGCAGGCGTCCACGCCCCAGCCGGGCGCTGGACAACGTTGCCAATTTTCAGAATTTTGTTTTCACGACCGCCTTGTAAGTATTCCATTGGCTTATGCAGCTAACAAGTATTGCAAGACAGCGTCAGAAAGTTGCAATGGTAGGACAAAATAGGCGGTGTCATCTGTTGCGTTTTTGGAATGTCGACCAGGGCTAATGCCAAAGCCCAGCTTAGCTTTTAGGTGATGGTTGCTTTGCAGCTTGTATTCACTGCGGCTGCGGAGCTGATAGCAGCCTAATCCTTTGGCCCACTTAATTGCAGCGAACTGGAGTGTTGTTCCAATGCCAGCGCGCCGATTAGTTTCCTTTACGAACAGCACAATCACCTTGGCTTCAATTGCATCGTTCAGGTTGTGTTGAAAGATTGGCTGATCTTCATCAACGCCTATCGCTTGTGTCCAAAACCGCAAAATACCAACAACTTCATCGTTGACCAATGCAACTAACGTATAAATGCCAAAATGGAAGTCGCCTAATGTGGGGAACAATCGTAAATCTGTGTGAGCTTGTAAAGCCGCTAATTCAGACCATCTTGAGTGTGCTGTATCCCAACGCTCTATCTGAAAGGCATTGGCAGGGTTAGTCATTTTTCAATCGTATTCCGTGTCCGCGCACGACATCAATGTAGTCTTTCCCCAACGGCCCTTCACGCAAGCGCTTGCGGAGCCGCTTGATCAAGCCGTCAATGGCTTCACCGCTTA
>JAHDBW010000482.1 GCA_020630175.1 Anaerolineales bacterium | reverse complement strand
CGTCCTCCCCTAAAATTTCTCCATCTGAATTGCCACAATCGCCCCAGCCGCTAGCACACTAATCGCTCCAAATAAAATCAGCATGCCATCATAAGAATTACCAAAGGCCGTGTAGATTGCACCCGCCGTAATCGGTCCCGCTGTAATGGCTAGCAATTGCCCTAGTGATGCATACGCATTGATACGACCAAAGTGCGTCGGACCATATAAGTCTCCCAGCATCACCGGACGCATCAGCGTCAACGCCCCAGCCACAGCGCCAGAGAGCACCACAAATATCCATACGCCAAGCACCGTCGGCATGACATATAAAATCCCCATCGCCAACCCTTGCAATAAAAACAACACAATCACTGTCGGCTGCGTTGAAATACGCTTTCCTAACGGAATATAGATCGCCCTGCCCAACACTTGCATCGCGCCAATAACACCTGCCGCAAGTGCCGCAGTTTTTGCGCTTAACCCCAGTTGCACAAACATCGGGATCGCATGCGTACGGGAGCCATAGGTAGCAATGCCAATCATCGAAAAGCCCAACACTAACAGCCAAAATGAGCGGTTGTGTAATACGTCCGGCACCTCAGACGCGGCCGTAGATTCATTAGGATCAGGTTTGGGTAACGCGGGCGCGGGACGCAACACAAACGCGTGCAGAGGAATAGTGCCAACCGCAATGATGACAGCCAAAATAATCTGTGAATTGACCCGCCCGTAGGTTTCAAAGAGCCAATTGGCAAGCGGCAAAAAGATGGTGCTTGCAAAGCCCGCCGTTAGCGTAATCCATGCCAGCGCTGTGGCGCGCTTTTCTGGCAGCCACTTCGTCGCAACGGTAAACGCCGGATCATAAAAGACTAGCGCCATCGCGACCCCAATCACGGCCCACACTACGTACAGCCCGGTCAAGGTTGTGACTTGTGAAAACGCAAAATAGCCCAACGCCCCGATGATCGACCCGATTGTCATTAGTCCGCGTGCGCTATGCGAGTCAAGCCAAATGCCAACCGGAACGGTGAGCAATCCCGAAACAAGCACCGCCAAAGACAGCGCGCCCGACACCTGCGCACGGTTCCAGCCAAATGCCATTTCCAGCGGTTCGATGTACACTGAAAATGCATAGTACAAAATGCCATAGGAAATGGTTTCAGTAACGGCTAGCGCAGCCACAATGTTCCAGCCGTAATGCCAGCGTTTCATTGCAAAAGACGCCTGATATTTGGCGCTAGGTACAGCCCAAGTAAGGCACCAATCGTATTCGCGAGCATGTCGGCACCAGAAAAGAACCGTCCGGTGTAAGGTTGGACAACTTCAATCAAGACGCCCAGCGCAACAGCAAAGGCCACGATAGACCAATTGCGGTCACGGTAAGCGAGCAAGCCTAGCAGCGTCAGCACGGTGTAGCCCAGCATATGCAGCAGCTTGTCATACGCTAAAAAGCCTGGCGCTTGTTGGGGAATTGGCCACAAAGACGCGATAATAGTAAACGCGACCATGGCCCAGAAGGCAGATTTAAACATTCGCAAAGTTTACCTG
>JAHDBW010000130.1 GCA_020630175.1 Anaerolineales bacterium | reverse complement strand
AACGGCAGTTAATGGCAAGATTGCGTTTGAATATGAGACGCGCCTTTATTGGGGCCAACTAGCGTCATAAACTTGGCTGACATAGATCAACGACTTGTGAGACAGTAGTGTCTTGCTTGGCTAATAAAAGAGACCCATTATGAACCTATTTAAAAGTTTGGCTACGTTCGGTATTGCCTTAGCGATTGCAGGCTGCTCAACCGCACCGGAAGACATTATAACCACCGCGACAGGGGCTGTTGTGACCGGCCTTGTGGCAGACATTGAGTCAGATCGGGGCGCTAGATTTGATGGTGTTGTAGACAGCGCCGCAGACCTTGACGTGCTGCTGAACGTTGCCTACGGCGATGGATCATTAGACTTGCATCGCGGGCATCGGCCAGTTGAGAATGTGCTCGTTGCCCATTTGGGTATTTCTCATGATGAGATGCACGTGCTCATGGAAGACGCTGGTCTCAATTTAGCAGGGGTCTGTGAACACTTTGGCTTTGACCCAGAAAATCTAATCGATTCGCTCACGCTTAGCGTGGTGCCGTTCTTAGAAGAAGGCGTAGAAAATGGCGTGTTGCCTGCCACTGAGCTTGAAGATTGGACCGCTAAGATCCGGGCCGAATTTAGTAAACGCGTGTATTGGGATGGCGTAGGCGCCTAGGAACAATACACGTGATCAATCGGCAAGCGACGGTTCAGAATAATTTATTTGGCCCCGGCACTGGGCAGCTAGTATCAGCCGCTGTTAGCGCTGCGCTAGTTGGCTTTGCAGGCTCGGTAGCGATTGTTTTAGAAGCCGCCCGTGCGGTTGGGGCAACGGCCGAGCAAGCTGCAACGTGGGTGATTGTGTTGTGCTTAGGCATTGGCGTGGCGAGCGTGTGGCTGTCTTATCAACATCGGCAGCCGATTATTACGGCCTGGTCTACGCCGGGGGCGGCACTTATTGCAGTAAGCGCGACAGGGATTGGTATGCCCAACGCGGTGGGGGCCTTTATTGTCGCGGCGCTCTTGATGATGCTAACGGCCATGATCAAGCCCTTAGGACAACTCATCAACCGTATCCCAAAAACAATTGCGGCTGCGATGTTAGCTGGCATTCTGCTGCCCTTTTGTTTGCGGGTTGTGCTGTCTGTGCAAGACATGCCTAGCCAAGTGTTCCTATTGATTGTGGTGTTCTTTGCGTTGCAACTGTGGCGAGCGAATCTCGCGGTGCCAATTACCTTGTTGTTAGGCGTTGGGCTTGCTATTGTTGGCGGCTTTATACCGTCTGACTGTTGCGGGCTGCGCATCTCACCACCGCAGTGGGTAGCCCCTGAATTTCAACTACAGACTGTTGTTGGGCTGGCCTTGCCGTTTTACATCGTGACGATGGCCTCGCAAAACTTAGCCGGAATTGCGGTGATGAAAGCAGATGGCTATGAAGCCCCAGCCGCCGCAATCTTTGGCTTTACAGGATTTCTGTCGCTATTGACCGCCCCCTTTGGCGGACATAGCGTGTGTTTATCATCGATCACCGCTGCAATTTGTACTGGCACGAGCTGCCACCCAGAGCAAGCACAACGCTGGCGAGCGGGTATCTTCTATGGGATTTGCTACTTTATCTTTGCTATTTTTGCCGAAGCGGCGGTTGAAATTTTGTTTGCCATCCCCAAACCGCTGATTACAACCGTGGTTGGGTTAGCGTTGCTGGGGCCGTTGGTGGGCTCTATCAAAGTGGCGCTAGCAGGCGATGGGCGGGCGAACCAAGCTGCAATCGTTACGTTTGTGGTGGCGGCTTCTGGTGTCTCGCTGTATGGCATCAACGCCGCGCCGTGGAGCTTAGTGGCTGGGCTAGGGTTGGTCGGTTTACAGCGCGTTGCAACGCGCGTTCTGGGGTAGAGATGCCGAATTTTGAACAATGATAGTTTAAGCAAATGAAAACAGATCAGTACGACATTGAAAATATAGATCTTGCCGAAGACGGCATGCGTAGGCTGGCGTGGGTACGGGCGCAAATGCCTATTCTCCAGAAAATCAAGCAAGAATTTCAAGCGACAAAACCGTTTGAAGGCATACATATTGGAATTTGCCTGCATGTTGAAGCGAAAACAGGTATTTGGATAGAAACCCTGAAAGCAGGCGGCGCAGAGATTGCAATTACAGGTAGCCCTGGAACCACGCAGGATGAAGTTGCTGCTGCGCTTGTTGCAAATTATGGTTGCCAAGTCTTTGCAAAGCGAAATGAAACGTTTGCGCAACATATGGTGTATATTGCCAAAGTTCTAGCAACAGCGCCTAATTTGCTCTCTGACAATGGCGCTGATTTACATTTTCTATTGGACAGTAAGCCTGAATTTTCCGGTCTGCGGTCAAGGATTATCGGCGCAACTGAAGAGACAACTACGGGTGCTTTTCGCCTCAGAGAAGATATGCGCCCCTTTACGTTTCCAACAGTGATCATCAATGATACGCGCGCAAAACGCATTATCGAGAATCGATATGGTGTTGGGCAATCTGTTGTGGATGGGTTGATGCGCGGTACGAATATCTTGATCGGTGGCAAAAAAATTACTGTGATTGGCTATGGCTATTGTGGCCAAGGCGTGGCGCGGCGGCTGCAGGGGTTGGGTGGCCGCGTTATGGTTGCAGATATAGACCCATTGGCGCAATTGGAGGCCCATCTAGAAGGATTTGAAACAGGTGATTTGGTGGATCTTATTCCAAAAAGCGACATCATCATTACCGTAACAGGCCGCCCAAATGCGCTTGAGAAACAGCACTTTGACTTGATGCGAGACGGCGTGATGCTCGCCAATGCTGGGCATTTTGAGTTTGAAATTGACCTAACCACATTGCGGGAGCGAGCTACCAAGCATCAGCAGTTGCAAAAGAATATTGACGCCTTTCAGTTGGGCAACCAAAAAACAATCTATTTGTTATCTCAAGGAAACCTCGTCAATTTGGCTGCGGGAGATGGAAATCCGATTGAGGTGATGGATCTAGGGCTGGCGTTACAGTCTTTGAGTCTTGCCTATTTGGCAAAAAATGCCGCTTCGCTAGCGCCTATGCCGCAGACAGTGCCTGCGTTGGTGGAACAGCGGGTGGCAAGGCTGGCGTTGGAGAATTGGGCCTGAGTGCATTGTGAGGTACTTAGCAGTCTAACGCGCGATAAACGCATCAAGACTCGTTCAAAATAAAAATAGCGCCGGTTTTTTCTGAGAGGAACGCATCAACCGGGGAGGCTGGAAAAAGTTGCGTGCCCAACGGCTGGCTGCCAAATTGCGTGAGCGGCAACGGCTGTGCAGCTAAATTGATGATGACCAGTATCGACTGATCGGCGGTCTGGCGTTTGAAGGCAAATACGTCTGTGTTGTTGGTGTGGATAAGCGCCGTCTCACCGTTTAGCAAGGCCGGGTGTGTTTTGCGCAGCGCGATCAACGCCTTGTAATGCGACAGCAGCGAGTCTGGAGCGGCTTGCTGGGCGCTGACAGTGCGGGTTAGCGCGTCTGCATTCATTTCAATCCACGGTTGGGTGGTGCTAAACCCGGCGTGTTGATCGGCTGACCATTGCATAGGATGGCGCTTGTTTTCATCTTTCCCTGCACCGGTCATGCCAATTTCTTCGCCATAGTACAGGAAGGGAACGCCCGGTAAGGTCAATAACAACGTGGCAGCCAGCTTGGCATTGGCTTCGTCTTCGCGGAAGCGCGACATGATGCGGTCTTGATCGTGATTACCTAAGAACGTGGCAAATTGATTGGGCGGATACTGGTCTAACACAGTAGAGAGTGCCCCGTCTAAGGCGCGACTACTGCTGTTTTCTACGCTATACAAAATTGCGGAGGCCAGGTCGAATTCAAAGGCAAGCTCAAGCTCATGTTCACCAACGTAATCTGCGACGGCGTAGGTGCTGCTCCAAACTTCGCCAACGGTCATAATTGCCGGATCAAGACCGTCATAGAATGCGCGGTAGTCTTGCAGCCAAGCGTGCGTTTCAGCGGTGTTTTCTACCACACCATCGGTTTCAATCAGGTGTTTGATGGCGTCAAGCCGAAACCCATCAACGCCCATTTCTTCGACCCAAAATTGGGTCACGTTATACATTTCTTCAGTGACAGCAGGCGTGCGGTAGTTCAGGTCTGGCATCCCGCTCCAAAACAGCCCAAAGTAAACGCCATCGGGCGCAACATGCCACACATTTTTGTTGACTTGCGTTTCAACAGGACGTACGTCTGCCCAGATATACCAATCGCGCCGCGCTGAGTTCGGGTCACGGGCATCCAAAAACCACTTGTGGCCTTTGCCAGTGTGATTCAGCACAAGATCGATAATCACTTTCATGTCACGCCTGTGCGCTTCTTCGATGAGGCGTTTGAAGTCTGCATTGTTGCCGTAGTCCGCATCAACGGTGTAATACTCCACTACATCGTAGCCGTGATAGCTGGGTGATACCATCACGGGCATCAGCCAGAGTGCGTTTACGCCAAGATCTGCTAAGTAGTCTAGTCGGCTAATCAATCCCTCGATGTCCCCGATGCCATCGGCGTTGCTATCTTGGTAGCTGCGCACAAACACTTCGTAAAAAATGGCATCGCGCCACCAGTCTGGGTCAGGCTCAGGTTGGGCGGTGGCTGGTAGCGCAGTGCCGTTGCAGGCGGTAACTAGCGTGATTAGCAAAACAAATAAAAAAACGCGAATCAAGGGCGTGTTGCCTTCGCTTCGCGTGTGTTTGTTGTCGTCGTTAGCAGACGTCATCGTTATCCTTTTACGCCACCAATTGTCAGGCCAGAAATAATCCAGCGCTGCATAAGGAAGAAGAAAAAGACCACAGGCATTGACATGACAATAGACATGGCTGCGAACTCATTCCACGGGATGGTGCGTTCGCCAATCATTGAGGTCAGTGCCATGGCGAGCGTGTAACGCTGTGGGCTTTCTAAAAAGAGCCAAGCGAGCGCAAACTCTGTCCAGCCAGTCATAAAGCCAAATAGCACGGTAACCGCCATCGCAGGTAAAGAAAGCGGCAAAATAATGCGTATAAAAGACTGTGCAGGTGAAGCGCCATCGATCAGGGCAGCTTCTTCCAGCTCTTTGGGGATGGTGTCAAAGTAACCTTTGAGATTCCAAACGGCAAACGGCAACACTGATGATGCATAAGCAATTGCAAGGCCTAACAGCGTTTTGCGCAGGGTTTCATCGCCAATCGGCACGGAGTTGAATAACACGAAAAGCGGGCCGACGGTGGCAACGGCTGGCAACATCAGGAGGATGATAAAGCCCAACATGCCGGTTTGGCGGCCAATAAATTTGAAGCGACTAAACGCATAGGCCGCAGATGAGCCAATGATGACAGCAAAGATCGACGTGCCCAATGACACCAACAAGCTGTTGAGCAGCAAGCGTCCAAAGGTCATGCACGTTTCGGGCTTGGCCGGATTGCTACAAAAGCGAATCCACGGCTCGACCAAGATCTTACGATAGGCATCAAAAGAGACGTTTGTTGGGATGAGTTTTAGATCCAGCGGCTTGCTAAACCCTGCCGGTTCTAGTGACATGGTCACAATCCAAAAAACGGGGAACATCACAATGGCGGTAATAAATAGCAAAAAGATTTGGACGCCAAGCTGGGTGAGAAACGCACGCTTTTTCTTTTGATTCTTAATGAACACCAGACCATATACTGTTAAGACAGCAATGATCGCGACAATAATGAGCAGAGCAGTTCTAAGCATCGTATGACTCCGTGGCGCGGGTAATGCGATTTTGCGTCAACGTAAAGAAGAGCAAAATGAAGAAGACCACAATGGAAAAAGCCGCGCCAATGCCATATAAGCGTTGGGTAAAGATGAGCTTATAGGCTTGCGTGACCAAAATTTCCGTACGTCCTTTGGGACCACCATTGGTGACAAAGTAAATAATATTGAACTGATTGAACGTCCAAATAGTGCCCAGCATAATTGCGGGAACCATTGCCGGACGGAGCAGCGGCAATGTAATCCGCCAAAACTTTTGCCAACTTGTTGCGCCATCAATATCGGCGGCTTCATACATCTCACCGGGAATAGATTGCAACGCGCCCGTGGCAACAACTGCCATAAACGGCCAACCGAGCCAAACGTTTGTCATGAGCGCCGCAAAGTAAGACATTGGCAACCACGCCAGAAGGCCTTCATTGTCTACCTGCGCTAGCCAACGGGTGGTGTCTGGAATATTGAGAAAAAGAGCCTGATTGAAAATATCGATTACCTGATTGACTGCGCCAAAGCGGTCGTGGAACATATTTGTCCAGACTGTGGCTGAGACCATGCCTGGAATTGCCCACGGAATAATAAATAACGCCCGATATACTTTCTGCCCCAGTAAATTCTTGTAGTTGAGGGCGAGCGCAATCAGAATTCCAATCCCAGCGTGTAGCACGACATTGGAAACCGTCCAAAAAATATTGAAGAACAGCAGGCGTGGGAAGTAATAATCTTGAATGGGCAGTTCGCTTTTTAGAATGCGAACAAAGTTGCCAATGCCGGGAATGTGAGACACGTCGTAGCCAAAAACAGTCCCTTCATAGTATGAATACTCAGGTCTAAATTCTGCACTACTTGAGATAAGCGGGTTGTAACGCAGATTCGTGATTTCAAAATCTGTGAGAGACATCCACCATTGAAAAAC
Organism: Anaerolineales bacterium; assembly: GCA_020630175.1. Classification (GTDB taxonomy): domain Bacteria; phylum Chloroflexota; class Anaerolineae; order Anaerolineales; family UBA6668; genus JAHDIM01. Next base: position 2,933 of record JAHDBW010000130.1, on the reverse strand, counting down.
TTGCGGCACAAAGGTAATGATGAGCATCAGAATGCCAGCTGGCGCAATGTACAGCCATGCCCGACGGGTGTCACGTAGTAGCCGCCGCCGACGTGATTTCTTGACTTCAGGCGAATCTGAAGAATAAGCGGATTGGGTTGTCATAGTGTTGAAACGCTAATGTTGACTGTTGTGGCACAGCCAAAAATAAGGGTGAAAACTGAATTTGCATACCAGCCTGAATGGGGCTTGTTCGGCTTGTCAATTTATTGATAAATGATACAATGGAAACGGTTCCAATGCAGGGATTGCCCTAGCAATTATAAAGTGGAACCGCTTCCATTTTAGGCAAAGGACAAAAAATCACACATTCTTAATGAATATAGCTGTTACCAAGCGCGTATGTGGGACTTTTGAGTTGCGCCCAGAGATCAGTCCGCTTTGTATGTATGTCACCCACTATTAAAGATGTTGCGCAGGTTGCCGGTGTTGGCGTAGGGACAGTATCGCGGGTGCTAAATGATAGCCCCCTTGTGAGTTCCGAAACGCGTGAACATGTGCAGCAGGTCATTACAAAACTGAATTACCATCCAAATGCAATGGCGCAAGGCTTGTCTAGGCGGACATCACGCACAATTGGTGTGCTGATGCCTTTTCTAACAATGCCCTTTTTTGTAAATGTGCTGCAAGGGATTGACAACGTTCTTTTAGATACAAACTACGACCTCATCGTGCTTAATGTTGATAAGCCAGAAAAACGGCAGCAATACTTAAATAACTATGTGTATTCGCGGCGGCTAGACGGCCTGATAGGGGTCACAGTGCCCTTTGACGCGGCAGAAGTCGAACGCTTGCAAGCGTTTGAATGCCCAGTTGTAGTGATTGATAACCGCGTTGATGAATTCTGGTCTTTCTATGTCAACAACACTGAAGGCGGTCAATTAGCAACTGCGCACCTATTGGCATTAGGGCACACAAAAATCGGATACCTTGGTGATTTGCACGGCATTGTGCGGGGCGTTCCAAACACGCCAGAACACCGTTACTCAGGCTATTTGTTGGCCTTAGAACAAGCTGGCATCCCGCCCGATAGCCGCTACACACGCTTTGGCATTATGAGCGAAGCCAATGGGTATGCCCTCACCAAAGATTTGATGTCACAGCCAGACCCGCCAACCGCTATTTTTGTGTATTGCGATACGGCAGCTGTAGGCGCGTTACAGGCGTTGCGAGACATGAACTTGCGTGTGCCTGAAGATGTTTCCGTCGTTGGGTTTGATGATATTGATGTTGCCCGGCACATCAATCTCACAACCATTCGCCAGCCGATGGAGCAGTACGGCCAGCATGCGGCCAACAAAATTCTCGACTTACTATCCGGTACGGTAATGGATAGTGGCCAGAAATGTTTTGCGCTCGACTTGATTGAACGTGGAACAACCGGGCCGCTAAACGTTGCTGTTTAGTAACAAAAAGTACTTATGAAGCAAGGAGATCGCGCCTGACATAAATCGTAGTACACCTCTATAAAAACTGTTTGTTTATTTGAAACCTTGAACGAGGAGAGTTCAGAATGTTTAAATTACGCAAAAATTGGATGGCCTTACTAGCGCTAATGCTGGTGGGTGCCTTTGCATTTGCCGCCTGCGGCGGTGCACAAGATGCAGCAGAAACCGTTGTTGATGAAGCAGCAGAGGTTGTCGAAGATGCCGCAGAAGTGGTTGAAGACGCTGTTGAAGATGTAGAAGAAGTGGTTGAGGACGCCGTTGAAGCCGTTGCTGGCGCAGATGGCACCGTCAGCCTCTGGTATGGTTGGAACGAAGAAGAAACTGCTGCTTTGAATAAAGTGATTGCAGCGTTCCAAGAAGAAAACCCAGGCGTTGAATTTGAAGTTCTTTTCAAACCATTTGACGACTTGCGCGGTGCTTACGAAACCGCTGCTGCTGCTGGTGAAGGGCCAAGTGTCCTCATTGGTGCCGCAGACTGGGGGCCAGCACTTTATGACGCCGCACTAGTTGCAAACGTCGATGGCTTAGTTTCAACTGATGGCATCAACGAAGCTGCACTAGCCGCAGTGCAATATAACGATGCATTAGTCGGGATCCCGCAAACCATTAAGGGTGTAGTGATGTTCCGTAACGCGTCACTTGTGCCAGACGCACCAGCATCATTTGATGATGTCGTTGCATTAGGCGAAATGGCCGACATTGAACGTGGCTTCTTCTTCTCTGCTGGTCACCTAAACGGTAACGGCGGCGAATTGATGGATGCAAGCGGCATGCCAGCCTTCAACACCGAAGCCGGTGCAGCTTGGTTGGCACAAATGGCTGACTATGGCGATTCAGAATATTACGGCGAAACTGACGTTGACCTGTTCAAAGCAGGCGCTGTGGGCGTTATTGTGGATGGCTCTTGGAACACCACCGGTCTAGCAGACGCAATCGGTGCTGAGAACTTAGTGATCGATCCATGGCCAGCAGGCATGAGCGGTTACGTTCAAACTGAAAACTTGTACCTTGGCGCAAATACTGAAGGGGCAAACATGGACGCTAGCGTTGCGTTTATGAACTTCTTCATGTCACCTGCTGCACAAGCAATGCTGACAGAAGCCGGTCACATTCCAGCAATCGCGGGCGTAGACATGAGCGACGCGCACCTACAACAAGCTGCTGCTGCCTTTGAAGGCGGCGTTGCTTTCCCAGTTATCCCACAAATGGGTTCATACTGGGGGCCAATGGATGCTGCACTCAACGCTGTTTATGAAGAAGGCGTAGATCCAGCTGAAGCACTGCAAACTGCACACGACGAAGTTGCTGCAGCACTTGGCGGTGAAGCAATGGACATGGAAGAAGACGGCGCAATGGCTGAAATGGCCGACCTCGGTGGCGCTGACTTGGTTGTTGCAACAGAAAACGCATACCCTCCATTTAGCCAAATCAACTTGGATACAGGTG
>JAHDBW010000481.1 GCA_020630175.1 Anaerolineales bacterium | reverse complement strand
CAAATTTCTCTCGCCGCTTCCAATCTTGCCCGACTATTTCGGGTGTGACTGGAAGTGGTTTTGCGTTTAACTCTAGTTTTCGCTAAAAATAGCTTTCTTTTGGAGACGGACAGCGCGTCCATTGGCTGTCTTAATATCTGGGGATGGCGTGGTACATGGCGTTGAAGACGCTTAGTCTTCAAGTTGCGCTGTTCAACTAACGCTTAGCGCACCCGCGAAACGGATTCGCGCACAATCAATTCGCAGGTATGATCCTGTGCCTCATACGGCATTTTCTTCAAGATGCTAAAAATATGCGCTGCGGCTGAGCGGCCCATTTCCTCCGCCGGTGGGCGCATGGTTGTTAGCGGTGGGGTCATAAAGGCTGAGGCCGGTTGATCATCAAACCCAATAAGTGATACATCTGCCGGTACGCGAATGCCACGGCGATAGAGCGCCAGCTGCGTGCCCATTGCCATTTGATCGTTTGCGCAAAAAATCGCGCTAAACGTTTGATTACGCGTGAACAAGGCTTCAACAGCCAACAAACCAGATTGCGGTAGGAAGTTGCCGTGCACAATCAGATCTTCACGGTAAGGAATGTTGGCATCGATCAGCGCTTGTTTATAGCCTTGCAAGCGCAAGTTCGCATCTGGATGTTCAAGCAAGCCGCTAATATGGGCAATTTCTTTATGCCCAGCTCTAATCAAGAATTGCGTTGCATTGTAAGCCGCTTGAAAATTGTCAGTATAAATACAGCGCTCTTTGAAGTCTTCAATTTCTCTAGCGACCACAACAACAGGGGTGTGCTGATCAAATGCTTTTAAGGTTTCAAGCTCTAAATTACCCCCAACGACAATAATCCCATCTACTTGCCGGTTTTGAAGCGTGTGCAGCGCCCGTTTTTCAATCTCTAGCTTCCACTGACCGTCCACAATGAGCGGGGAGTAGGGGCTATCCTCAAAAACTTCCAAAATACCTTTGGTAATTGCGTCATAGAACGGACTACTAATGTGCTGCGTAATAACACCCACTGTCATCGACTGGCCGCTAGCCAAGCCTCTGGCAAACATGTTTGGGCGATAGTTGAGCGCTTTGACTGCCGCTAAAACGGCTTCGTGTTTATCTGCTGCAACTTTGGCATTTCCACTTAGAACGCGCGATACAGTGCTGATAGAGACATCTGCATAGTCTGCAATTTGTTGGATAGTAATTTTTTCACGCTGGTTTGTCATACGGTATCTATTTTACCCAATAAAGATAAGACAGTCTTTTGTGTGCCTTGATAAGAAAGGTGTACAAGCATAATGCTGTCTTGTAAAAACTCCAGAAGTCAGAAAGCGCTTTCATGCTCCTGATAAATTTAGACGGTGACAACGATCCTGCGGGCAGGGGATTTCCCCTAATTTCAATATCGTATGTTTTTTTTGTTGACATTTTATAGGCTCCTCACTATTATCCTTGAAAACGCTTTCATAATATAAAATATCTATAGTCTGTGTTATGAATGCGCTTTCAAGAATGAATTTCTTGTTGTTGTAACTATTTGCCGCATTTTA